>WGSR01000115.1 GCA_014871545.1 Collinsella sp.
AAGAGCTCGGTCACCATATCGAAGGCGCCATCGGCCACGGGGATATCCTTCATGTTGGCCACGAAATAGGTCGCATCACCGCGCTTGGCGGCCAAGCGCACCATCTCTTTACCAAGGTCGAAGCCGTAAGCATCCACGCCCGGTACCGCGCCCATGGCCCTGGTGTAGTAGCCCTCGCCGCAGCAAATATCGAGCAGTGTCATAGGACAGCTCGTAGACGTAGCACGCCCAGACACCTGCTTGCGCACCAGCTCGACCATCGCATCGCGCAACGGCGCATAGTATCCGCGGTTCAGAAAGTCACGACGACTGCGCGCCTGTGACTTGGGATCGCCCATAGAGTCGCCGCTCTTGGACGAGCGCAGTAGGTACAGATAGCCCTCGCGCGCACGGTCAAACCGGTGTCCGCCCGCGCATGCAGCACCGCGCTCGTTATCCACCAGTGGCTCATGGCAAACGGGACACAACAACATGGCAACTCCTTAGCGCGAACAACACAACGCCCACCATTGTCGCACGCCTTCCCCACCTAGTCATTGGGGACGTTCTTAAACGACTAGTCAAAAGGGACACTCTTGCGTCACTTAGGGACACTCCTTTTGGTCGGTGCCAAAGAGTGTCCCCAACGAGTAGTCGTTTAAGAACGTCCCCAATGACTAGTCGATTAGGAGTATCATCATCTGCGCAAATAAGCACGAAAGAGCATATTAGAGATTGAGAGCGTATGGCTGATACCGCATCTAAGCACATCGATATGACCACCGGCTCGCTGTGGCGCAATATTCCCCTGTTTGCCTTCCCCGTGGCCGCCACGAGCATCTTGGAGCAGCTGTCGAACCTCATCGCCACGGTCATTATCGGTAACTTCTCGGGCGACCAGGGAACCCTCGCCATGGCGGCGGTCGGCTCCAATGTTCCGCTTACCAGTCTTATGCTCAACCTGTTTATTGGCATGTCGCTTGGCTCCAACGTGGTCATCGCCAACGCTATCGGCCGCGACGATCAGAACATGGTCAAACGCGCCGTCCATACCTCGATTTTAATGGCGCTCGTGGGCTTTGTCGTCATCGCGCTGGGCGAGATCTTTGCCGAGCCCATGCTCGCCGCCCTCAACGTTCCCGCCGAAACCATGCCGCTCGCTTCGCTCTACCTGCGCGTCTTTTTGCTGAGCATGCCCTCGATCTTGCTCTACAACTTTGAGGCTGCGATCTTCCGCTCCGTCGGCATCACCCGCATGCCGCTGCAGGCGCTTGCCGTGTCCACCGTCCTCAACATTGGCCTGGACCTCATCTTTGTCCCTGTACTCCACTGGGGCGTCGCGGGCGTCGCCATCGCCACCGCCATCGCTTACACCGTCAGCGCCGCTACGCTTTTTATCCGCCTACTCAAGACCGACTCCGTCGTCCGCGTCACCCCACGCGACCTGGCTATCGACCCCGTCGCCCTCAAGCGCATCGTCAAGATTGGCCTGCCCGCCGGCATCCAAAGCGCCGTCTTTGCCGTCGCCAACATCATCATCCAGTCCGCCATCAACAGCCTGGGCACCGAGGTCATGGCGGCATCGAGCGCCGCTATGAGCTTGGAGTACGTGTGCTATAACCTGCTCAACAGCTTTAGCCAGGCTTGCACCACCTTTGTGGGACAAAACCACGGTGCCCGCCAGATCGACCGCTGCACCAAAACGCTTAAGGTCTGCCTGGTCGAAGGCGGTATCGTCGCGCTCACCACAATTATCGTTATTGTCGGCCTGGGGCGTGAGATCTTGTCGCTGTTCAACAGTGATCCCAACATCGTCTCGATCGGCTATATCCGCGTGTGCTCGATCTTCCCGGCGTACGCCTTTAGCATGTTCTACGAAAACATGTCCGGCTACCTGCGCGGCTTTGGTATCTCGCTCACGCCCGCCCTCATCACCATGATCTGCGTCTGCGGCATCCGCTTCTATTGGGTGTTCTGCGTGTTCCCGCACTTCCGCACCTTTGCGAACATCATGATGGTCTACCCCATCAGCCTGGGCACCACGGCGTTCTTTATGGTCGTGGCGGTGCTACTCTGCCACCCGGCACACACCTATCGCGCCACCCAAGCCAAAGCGACAGCCCGCTAAACACCGCACCCAACGCTACGCCAGTCATTAATTGACAATATGCGAGCTCATATAGTCGATAAAGCGCCTCGTGGCGATAGGCATGGTGTCCCAGCTGCGCCAGGCCGCCACCACGTCGCGCGAGGGGGCATGCACGATGGGCCGCACACGAATATCGGCTCGCATGCCCTCCACAGTACGACGGTAGAGCATGCTCACGCCTAGGCCCTCCTCCACCATCGCCATGATGGTGTAGTCGTCGGTCACCTCGCTCGTCACGTGCGGCGACAGCCCATGCGCCGCAAATGCATCGAGCACCAGGCTCTGTTCGCCCTCATCCAGCAGTACAAACGGCTCGGACGCCAGGTCGGCGAGTGTCACCTTTTCCTTTGCCGTCAGCGGATGCGCGGCCGGCAACAATGCCACCAACTCGTCGTGATAGACCACGCGCTTCTCGAGCCCAGCGGTAAATCCGCGTGCCGTAAAGCAAAAATCAACCACGCCATCGTGCACCCACTGGGCGTTGCGCGTGTAATCGCCCTGCTTGAGGGTAAAGCGTACGCCCGGGTGCAGGGCTCCAAAATCGCGGATCACGCGCGGCAATACGGTTCGACTCACGTTGGTAAACGTCGCGATGCGAATATCAGTCGACGAAAGTCCCAGCAGCTCCTGGCGCTTGCCCTCGAGCTCGGCCTCGGCGGTCACAATCTGGCGCAGGTACGGCAGATATTGTTTACCGTCGCGCGTAAGCGACACGCCCTGCTTGCCGCGCTCGATAATCGTAGTGCCCAGCTCGCGCTCGAGTGCCTTGACGGCCTGGCTCACCGCACTTTGCGTATAGCCCAGCTCGTCGGCCGCACGTTTCAGACTGCCGCGATCGACTACCATACAAACAATCTGATACCGCGATGCCATCGTGCCTCCACATCGATATGGTTGTAAAACGTTTTGCCATGGCTTTTTCTGTCAACATTAGTATTTCTTAATCATACTGAAGATACATTCGCTTTACTACATCAACATCTGGGAGCAGAATCCTTTTTGCGTAACCGTTCTGTAACAAAAGGAGTCCCATGGATCGCAAAAAAGCAATCGCGCTCTCATTTTCCGTTCCCGTCGCATGGGGCTTTTCGTATCCCCTCATGAAGATTGGCATGGACAGCATGAACGCCACGAGCATCGTCGCGCTACGCTGCATCATCGCCTTTGTGGTCTGCCTGCTGCTCTTCCACAAGCACGCGTTGCGCATTAACCGCGACCTTATGGTCCGTGCCGCCATCATCGGCGCCATTATGGCAACCGAGCTCACCTGCATGTGCCTGGGCTCTAGCCTCACCTCTGCCTCCACTGCCGGCTTTTTGCAGAGCCTGACGGTCGTGATCGTGCCGTTTGCCAACGCAGCTCTGCTGCGCCGCGCCCCCGAGCGCAAAGTGCTCGTCGGCACCGCCATCGTCACCTGCGGTATGTTGCTGCTCTCGGGCGCTGACTTCACCAGCCTGAACCCGGGCGCGCTCATCATGCTGCTCTCCGCCTTTGTCTACGCCGGACACATCATTGTCGCCAAGCGGTTTGTCGAAGAAGTCGATCCGCTGGCTCTGGGCGTTTGGCAGCTGGGCTTTGGCGGTTTGTTCTCGGGCGTCGCGGCATTCACCTTTGGCGGCTTCACGCTTCCCAGCACGCCCAGCGAGATCGTCGTTGTCGTCGCGCTCGCACTCATCTGCTCTGCCTACGGCTTTATCACCCAGACGCTCGTGCAGCCCCACGTGCCCGCCGAGACCACCGGCTTTGCCTTCTCGCTCGAGCCGGTCTGCTCCGCTGTCTTCTCGTTCTTCCTAGTCGGCGAGGTCCTGAGCCCCATCGCCTTCCTGGGTGCAGCTCTCATCCTCACCGGCGTCATGGCGGCAACCGTCGAGCTTCCGCGCCTCCGCGCACATGGACGCGCTCGTATGGCGGGAGCGCCCGAGCGCGCCTCGTAGACCCCGCTCTTCATGCAGCCGCGGCATGAAGGCAACCGGTGCGCCTTTACAATAGATGCCAACAGAGCATCTGCCATAAAGGAGCCCCATGGACACCGCAACCCGCGACCGCAACATAGCAACTTGGTTGGGCAATGCGCCGCAGCCGGTACGTGACACTACGAACCAGCTGCTCGAGCGCATCGCCCTTTTGCGTGCCGAGCAGACTATCTACCCGGCACAAGACGACATCCTCAATGCCCTCGCCTACACCCCGGCCGACCAGGTCAAAGTTGTCATCTTGGGTCAAGACCCCTATCACGGACCCAACCAGGCCATGGGACTGTCGTTCTCGGTCCCCGCGACGCAAACCAAGTTGCCGCCGAGCCTGCGCAACATCTATAAAGAACTCAAAGCCGATCTGGGTTGCCCCATTCCCGCCACGGGAGACCTAACCCCATGGGCACAGCAGGGCATCCTGCTCCTCAACACCACGCTCACCGTGCGCGAGCATGCCGCCAACTCGCACGCCAAACTGGGCTGGAGCACGCTCACCGACTACGTTATCGAACGCTGCTGCCAGCTGCCCCAACCAGTCGTCTTTTTGGCATGGGGTCGCTTTGCCCAGCAGATGGTCGAAGGTAAGCTCGTCGCAACTGGTGCGGGCAAGGCAACCGACAAGTTCTGTCTGGCCTCCACACACCCCTCGCCGCTTTCGGCCAACCGTGCCACGGCAGAACTCCCAGCTTTTATGGGGTCGCGCCCCTTCTCCGCTGCCAATCGACTACTCGAACAGCACGGCTCGACCCCCGTCAACTGGACCTGCCTCGGCTAAAAATCGATACATCAAAAACGCGCCCGACGGCTTTCCATCGGGCGCATTTCCTATTCGGGCCAAATAAATTGTGTGCGGCCGGCCTCGCCGCCATCGATCAGCAGGCTCTGCCCGGTCATAAACCGGTTGGTCACGCCCACAAAGTAGATCCACTCGGCAATCTCTTGGGCGGTGGCCCAGCGCTTAAGCGGCGTGAGCTCCATAATCTGGTTCCACAGGTGTTCGTCTTCCATCACGCAACGGTTGAGCGGCGTGATAACGCCGCCCGGGTCCACACTGTTGGCGATAGCCTGCGGCGCCAGACGGTTTGCAAGGTTCTTGGTGTAGGCGATAACGCCGCCCTTGCTGGCGGCATAGTCGGGAAACTCCGATCCCGTATGCCCGCTCGCCGACCCCACATTGACCACGGATTTGATAGCCGGCGCCGGCTTGGCGGCAAGCCCCTCCCCC
>WGSR01000116.1 GCA_014871545.1 Collinsella sp.
TCATCGTCCTGGCTTGCTACCCCGAGGCCTGCATCGAGTGGCTCGAGGCGCACGCACAGGCGCTCGCCGACGCCACCGACACCGAGGCCATCATGGGCCCCGTGGTGATCGACACGGTGGGCGTCAAGGGCATCGTGTGCGAGCGCGCCTTTGAGCTTGCCCGCGAGAACGGCTTTTACTTTGTGGGCGCGCACCCCATGGCGGGCACCCAGTTCTCGGGCTACGCGCACTCCCGCGCCGACCTGTTCCAGGGCGCTCCCCTGGTGCTCGTTCCGCCCGCGGTAGACGATGCCCTTAAGCTCGAGCTCTTGGGCCAGGTGCGCGAGATGGTGCGCCCCTTGGGCTTTGGCAAGTTCAGCGTGACCAGCGCCGCCGAGCACGACCGCGTCATCGCCTTCACGAGCCAGCTCGCACACGTGGTGTCCAACGCCTACGTCAAAAGCCCCACTGCCCAGGTCCACCACGGCTTTTCGGCCGGTAGCTACCGCGATCTCACCCGCGTGGCGCACCTCAACCCGCAAATGTGGTCCGAGCTCATGATCGACGACGCCGACGCACTCGCCTTCGAGATCGACCATCTGATCGAGTCGCTTGGCGCCTACAGCCGTGCGCTCAAGGACCGCGACCAGCGCTATCTGGAGAATCTTCTTGCCGAGGGAGACCGCATCAAACGCGCGCTCGATGACGAGGCCTCCCACTAGACTACCTATCACGCCAGGTCGAAAGGACCGAAGCTTATGGCGATTACCATCGATATCGACACTGCACGCCCCTACCAGGTGCATGTTGGCACGTTTTTGCTGGAGCAGGCGGGACCGCTCGTTCGCGCCACTGCCGGCGGCACCAAGGCCGTCATCGTGACAGACACCAACGTGGGCCCGCTCTACCAGATGCCCGTTAAGCAGAGCCTGGAGACGTCAGGCTACGAGGTGAGCATCTGCACCTTCGAGGACGGCGAAGCCCATAAGCGCGCCGAAACCTATGTTGCCATTTTGGAGTTTGTGGCCGAGCACGAGCTTTCACGCTCCGACGTGATCGTTGCACTCGGCGGCGGTGTCGTGGGCGACGTGGCCGGCTTTGTGGCCGCCACCTACATGCGCGGCTGCAAGTTTGCGCAGATCCCGACGAGCCTGCTCGCCATGGTGGATTCGTCGGTAGGCGGCAAGACCGCCATCGACCTGGCTGCCGGCAAAAACCTAGCTGGCGCCTTTTGGCAGCCGAGTGTGGTCATTGCCGATGTGGGGTGCCTGGCCACCCTCACGCCCGAGCAGTTCGCCGACGGCTGCGGCGAGGTCGTCAAGCACGCCGTGATCGCCGACCCGGAGCTTTTCGCCGAGCTGGAGAAGACCCCGCTCACGCTGGAGCTGCTCAACCGCGATGTGGCCCGCGTAGCGCTCATCATCGCCCGCAACATCGACATCAAGCGCGCCGTGGTCGTCGCCGACGAGCGCGAAACCAACCAGCGCAAGCTGCTCAACTTTGGACACAGCGCCGGACATGCCGTTGAGGCCTGCGAGCACTTTGAGCTCGGACACGGCAACTGCGTGTCGATCGGCATGGGCATTATCACGCGCGCCGCGGCCCTGCACGGCGTATGCGATGCTGCACTGCCCGGTCGTATTGAGGAACTCTGCGCCCGCCATGGCCTCAAGACCCGCTGCGACCTAGATGCCGATGCCGTCTTTGCCGAGGCGCTCCACGACAAGAAGCGCGCGGGCGACACCATCGACCTGGTGATTCCGCACGGCATTGGCCGCTGCAGCATCGACCGCACGCCGCTTTCCACTTTCCACGATTTAATTGCCGAGGGCCTCGGCCAGAAGGGAGACGCTTCCGCATGCTAGCCCGCATCACCCCGTCCCCGCTCAAGGGCACCGTTCCCGCCATCGCGTCCAAGTCGATGGCGCATCGCCTGATCATCTGCGCCGCGCTTGCCAACGGCGAGACGCACGTTACCTGCAACACCACCTGCGCCGACATTGAGGCCACGGTACGTTGCCTCACGGCGCTCGGCGCCCGCATCGAGACCGTCGAGGACGGCTTCCAGGTCCACCCCACCATGAAGAGCGTCGAGTTTGGCCTGCTCAAGGCCCTTGCCGGCGGCACGCTCGACTGCGGCGAAAGCGGCTCCACGCTCCGCTTTATGTTGCCCGTCGCCTGCGCGCTGGGCGCAGAAGCAACTTTTGTGGGTCAGGGACGCTTGGGCGCCCGCCCGCTGTCCCCGCTCTCGGACGAGATCATCGCCGCCGGCTGCGACCTACAGGGTCTGGGCGGTTTTCCGCTCAAGACGAGCGGCCGCATGCGCCCGGGCACCTTTGTGCTGCCGGGCAACGTGAGCTCGCAGTACATCTCGGGCCTGCTGCTGGCAGCCCCGCTGCTGGCCCAGCCCTCCTGTGTTCAGGTGACCGGCCTCATTGAGAGCCGCCCCTACATCAACCTGACGATCCAGGCCATGAAGGCCTTTGGCGTCGAGGTCAACGTCGAGCGTATTCCCGCCCGGGACGGCCAGCCCGAGGTCACGAACTTCCGCGTGAGCAGTGGCTCGTATCGCACGCCCGGCAGCGTGGCCGTCGAGGGTGACTGGTCCAACGCTGTCTTTTGGCTGTGTGCCGGCGCTATCGGCACCGACCCCATCACCGTCGAGGGTGTGTCCCTAAGCTCTGCGCAGGGCGACCGCAACGTGCTTGCCGCGCTTTCGCGCTTTGGCGCCCGCATCGTGCGCTCCACCAACGCCGCCACCGTGCAGTCCGACAAGCTCGCCGGCTTTGAGATGAGCGCCCACGACATTCCCGACCTGGTGCCCGTTATCTCGGCCGTGGCATCGCTGGCACAGGGCCGAACGTTCATCCGTGACTGTGCACGCCTGCGTATCAAGGAATCCGACCGCCTGGCCACCACCACCCGCGAGCTCACCGCGCTGGGCGCGCAGGTGCGCATTGCCGGCGATGACCTCATCATCAAGGGTGTCGATGCCTTTACCGGCGGCGAGGTCAATTCGCACAACGACCACCGCATCGCCATGATGGCCGCCATCGCCGCGAGTCGCGCCACCGGCGAGGTCGTGATCCACGGCGCCGAGGCCGTCAACAAGTCCTATCCCGATTTCTTCGACCACTACCGTCTGCTGGGCGGCAAGGTCACACTCGAGGAGGAATAGCATGGCCTCGACCTTTGGCAACGTCTTGCACTTAAGCATCTTCGGTCAATCGCACTCCCCCGCTATCGGCTGCTCGCTCGATGGCATCCCGGCGGGCATCGCCGTGGACCAGGAGCAGCTGCAGGCCTTCCTTAACCGTCGCGCCCCCGGACGCGACGAGACCGCGACCAAACGACGCGAGGCTGACGCAGCCCACATCATCGCCGGTGTTGTCGATGGACATACCACCGGCGCGCCCATCGCCGCGATTATCGAGAACACCAACACGCGCTCCAAGGATTACTCCGAGCTGCGCCGCAAGCCCCGCCCCGGGCACGCAGACTTTCCGGCGCGTGTGAAGTACCACAACATGCACGACGTCGCCGGCGGCGGGCACTTCTCCGGCCGCCTAACGGCCCCCTTATGCATCGCCGGCGGTATTGCGCTGCAGGCACTCGAGGCCCGTGGCATCAAGGTCATGGCGCACGTCGCGCAGATCGGCGGCATCTCCGACCTGCCCATGGACGACATGGTCTATCGCGAGGCCGACCGCAAGGCGATCCTTACGAACGACCTGCCCTGCATTGACGCTGCCGCTGCCGGTCGCATGCGCGAGGAGATTCTGGCCGCGCGCGACGAGCTCGACAGCATCGGCGGCATCGTGGAGTGCGGCATCTACGGACTTCCCGCAGGCATCGGTGACCCCATGTTCGACGGCATCGAGAACCGCATCGCGCAAATCGCGTTTGGCATTCCCGCTGTAAAGGGCGTGGAGTTTGGCATGGGCTTTGCCGTGGCCGCCATGCGCGGCAGCGAGAACAACGATCCGTATCGCATCGACGCCGAGACCGGCGAGATCGAGGTTGAGTCCAACAACGCCGGCGGCATCCTGGGCGGTATTTCGACCGGCGCGCCCGTCATGTGGCGCATGGCCGTAAAGCCGACGCCCTCAATTGGCCGCGAGCAGCAAACCGTAGACATGGACGCCATGGAAAATGCCGAGCTCTCGGTGCACGGCCGTCACGACCCCTGTATCGTCCCGCGCGCCGTCCCCGTTGCCGAAGCAGCCGCTGCCCTCGCGATTTGGGACGCCCTCCTAGAGGACGCCGCCCAGCTCTAACCCGACTCACCTGGGTTGCCTGTCAACTCAGCCGTTACGTGAAAGGGGCCTCCATGGACCTTGCTGACATCCGCCAGGCCATCGATGGCATCGACACCACGCTCCTCAACAGTTTTATCGAGCGCATGGACATTGCCACCGAGGTCGCCAAGTCAAAAATCGAGATGGGCAAGGCCGTCTTCGACCCCGCCCGCGAGCGCTCCAAGCTCAACAACCTCGCCAGCCGCGCGCCCGAGCGCTACGAGGCACAGACCATCGCCCTGTTCCGTCTCCTCATGAGCATGAGCAAAGCCGAGCAGCAGCGCTACATCAACGAGCTCAAGGGCATCACCGTCTCGCAAAAGGCCCACGCCACGGCTGCAGCCTCCGACACGCCCTTCCCTCAAACGGCCACCGTTGCCTGCCAGGGCGTGGAAGGTGCCTATAGCCAGATAGCCGCGTGCAAGCTCTTCGACGTGCCCGACATCGCGTTTTTCGAGACCTTCGAAGGCGTTATGCGCGCTGTGCGCGACGGCTTCTGCGAGTTTGGCGTGTTGCCCATCGAAAACTCAACTGCCGGATCGGTCAACGCCGTCTACGACCTGCTCGCCCAGTTCGATTTCCACATCGTGCGCTCGCTGCGCCTCAAGATCGACCACAATCTGCTCGTCAAACCCGGCACCAAGCTCGCGGACATACGCGAGGTCTACAGCCACGGTCAGGCCATCGCGCAGTGCGCTAGCTTTATCGAGGCGCACGGCCTGAACGCTACCAAGTACCCCAACACGGCCATGTCGGCCGAGATGGTCGCCAGCTCCGAGCGTACCGATATTGCCGCCATCGCATCGCGCAGCTGCGCGGCACTCTATGGCCTGGAGGTGCTGGAGCCCAACATCCAGGACTCGGACAACAACTACACGCGCTTTGTCGTCATCAGCCGTGAGCCGCGCGTCTATCCCGGTGCCAACCGTACCTCGCTCATGATTACCACGGCCAATGAGCCGGGCGCCCTCTACCGCGTGCTCGAGCGCTTCTATGCGCTCAACATCAACCTCATCAAGCTCGAGAGC
>WGSR01000117.1 GCA_014871545.1 Collinsella sp.
GTTGTAAAACACCCCCGAGCATATGTTCGAAAACACAATATGTTGTGTTTGCAGCAAAGGCGGGATGCCACCTGTAGAACCACGCCCGCGAACCTCAACCTTCAAGTTGACCTTGAGGCGATTTTTACGTCCCTTTACACGTCGTTCACATCGCCCCCAAACTCCCCCACCCACGGTACACACGGCCCACCAACGCGTCGGTGTCTGACGAAAAATGGGACGGGCCCCAGATTGCCCATGTGCGCAAAAGTGCGTCTCGGCAATCTGGGGCCCGTCCCCTTTAACATTTATAAATATGCAGGTCAGCGAGGTGCTAGCGATGTGCCAACGGATGCGCCGCCAGATAGACCTCGGTCAGTTGCGTGCGGTCGACATGCGTGTAGACCTGCGTGGTCGAAATATCGGCATGGCCCAAAATCTCCTGCAGCACACGCAGGTCGGCACCGCCCGCGAGCATGTGGGTGGCAAAGGAGTGGCGCAGGGTGTGGGGATGGAGCCCAACCAGCCCCACCTGGCGCCCATACCGCTCGCATATCGCATGCACGGCCTGGCGCGACAGGCGACGTCCGTTCTTATTTAAAAAGACCGCCGAGGTCTCCGTCCCGTGAGCACGGGCGGCCAGGAGCGTGCGCCCGTCACCTATATAGTGTGCCAAGGCACGAGCCGCGCTTCCCACCAACGGGGCCAGACGCTCCTTGGAGCCCTTACCGCGCACCAGGACAAACCCGTCATCGATATGGATATCGCCCACATCGAGCCCAACCAGCTCACTCACGCGCAAGCCGCAACCGTAAAGCACTTCCAAGATGGCGTGATCGCGCAGTCCCATCTCGCCCTCGGGAAAGTCTTGATCGAGCAGTGCCGAGACGTCCTCCACCGAAAGGTATTCCGGCAGGCGATCTGCCTTTTTGGGCAGGCGCAACGCCGCCGTCGGGTTTTGGGCCACGGCCCCATCGCGCACCAAAAAGGCATGCAGGCCCTCCACGGCAGCAAGCGCGCGCTCCACCGAGGCGTCGGAATAGCCTCCGTCGCGGCGATCGGCAACAAAGCCCTCCACGACCTGACGGGTCACCTCTTCAAAAGACGCAATGTCAGCCCGCTCCAGATAGGCGCAGTACGTCGTCAGGTCACGACGGTAGGCCGCAATCGTGTTGCGCGCCAAACCCCGCTCGACCGCGAGGTAATCGAGATACTCCCCCGCCACCACAGCGAGCGACGAGGGAGTAGCTTCAGTATGTTCCTTATTCTCCGGCACCCTTAGTCCGTAGCGAGGTTCTTGGGCGTCACCTGCAGACGGTCGACACCCTCGTGCTGGCCGATCGAAGCGCGCACGAACTCGCGGAACAGCGGCTGCGGGTTGGTCGGGCGGCTCTTGAACTCGGGATGAGCCTGGGTTGCCACATACCACGGATGTACGTCGCGCGGCAGCTCGACCATCTCGACCAGACGCTCGTCGGGCGAAAGACCCGAGATTACCAGACCGGCGTCCTCGAGCTGATCGCGGAAGGCGTTGTTGAACTCAAAACGGTGACGGTGACGCTCGTAGACGAGCTCCTCGCCGTATGCCTCGCGCGCGAGGGTATCGGCGGCGAGCTTGCACGGATAGGCGCCCAGGCGCATGGTGCCGCCCTTCTCGGTCACGTCCTCCTGCGAGCTCATCAGGTCGATGACACTATACGGGCCGTCCGGATCGAACTCGGAAGAGCTGGCGCCGGCAAGGCCGACCACGTTGCGGGCGAACTCGCACACGGCTACCTGCATACCCAGGCAAATGCCCAGATACGGAATCTTGTGCTCGCGGGCGAACTCGGCCGCGAGGATCTTGCCCTCCAGGGCGCGCTTGCCAAAGCCGCCAGGGACCAAGATGCCCGAGGCGTCACCCAGGACCTCGGAGACATTCTGCTCGTCGAGGCTCTCGCCATCGACCAGCTGCACGTCAACGTGGCGATCGTAGAACACACCAGCGTGGTGCAGGGCCTCGATAACCGACAGGTAGGCATCGGGCAGCTGCGTATACTTGCCCACGACGGCGATCTTCACCTTGTCGGCGTGCTGGTTGGCATGGTTCTGCTTGCGCAGGAACTCGTTCCACTCGCTCATGTCGCGCTCACGCGGGTCCAGACCCAGACGCTCGCAAATGCGCAGGTCAAAGTCCTGCTCGGCAAGCAACTGCGGAACATCGTAGATGCTCGCGCAGTCCTCGTTGGTAAAGACACAGTCGGTGTCGACGTCGCAGAAGCTTGCGATCTTGCCGCGGATGGCATCGTCGATATGGTGATCGGAGCGCAGAACGATAATGTCGGGCTGGATACCAAAGCTGCGGAGCTCCTTAACGGAGTGCTGCGTCGGCTTGGTCTTGACCTCATGGGCGGCGGCGATATAGGGAACGAGCGACACGTGGATGTAGCAGACGTTCTCGGGGCCGGCCTCCTTGCGATACTGGCGAATGGCCTCGACAAACGGCTGCGACTCGATGTCACCGATAGTGCCGCCCAACTCAGTGATGACCACGTCGGAGCCGGTCTGCTCCTCAATACGACGGAACTTATCCTTAATGGCGTTCGTGACGTGCGGAATCACCTGCACGGTGCCGCCCAAAAAGTCACCGCGACGTTCACGGGCGATCAGGCTCTTATAGATGGCACCAGTCGTAAAGTTGGAATCACGGGTCAGGTTCTCGTCAATAAAGCGCTCGTAGTGGCCCAGGTCCAGATCGGACTCGTAACCGTCCTCGGTCACAAAGACCTCACCATGCTGGAACGGGCTCATGGTGCCGGGGTCGACGTTCAGATACGGGTCGGCCTTTTGCATCGTTACCTTGTAGCCGCGCGACTTGAGCAGACGGCCCAGCGAGGCCGCGGTAATACCCTTGCCCAGAGACGAAACCACGCCGCCGGTCACGAACACATGCTTGGTCATATTGAGTTACCTGCGCTTCCCGTAGAAGTTGTCCATACACATCTTACGGGTCTTCATTGTAATACTCGCGACGCGCGCCGCACGCATTTTTTCTTACGCGCAATCGCATTTCTCCATCTCGAAACAAAACGCCGTCCGGTTGCCCAGGCGGCGTCGTTTCCACTATGAATGCACGCTGTTATCGATCGGCGGCTTCATCCTCGATCAAGTCCTTCACGAGCATACCGGCACGGATGCCCTCTAGATACCATTCGCCACGCTCCGTGAGACAAATACCATTTGCGAGCTGGCCGCCGTCGTCGCTGTAGCGCGAGACGACCTCGATGATGTCTTCGGATTTCAAGCGTTCAATTGCCGCGCGGGCGCGATACGGAGACACCCCCACACGCTCGGCAAGCGTCTTGCGCGAGAAACCATACGGCCCGCCATTGTCTTCGGTTTGCTGGTCGATCTCCATCAACACCAGCACCTCGACACGCTTCATATCGTTGACACTCGCACGACCCTTGCCCGCCATAGCAGCCTCCTCAAACCGAGCACGAGCATCTAACGCGCCGTGCGCGACCGACACACCTCACGATGGCAGGTAATATCCATCATGCGGCATCCCGCTAAGGATGAAACAGTTACGGTTATTGTATACCGCTCTAATTGTTTCTAGGCAGGTAAACGGCTATTTTTCGCCGAAATAGGCGCTTTATTGATCAAAAAGCCGTACCGGGCGCTAACCCGATACGGCCAAAATGCAATGCAATTACCGCGGTGCTTCAAACTTAGCGATGGAAGAAACCGCGGCGCTCAAACTTGGGCTCGCAGCACACGTTGATACCCAGTTTGCGCAGTACCGTCTCGTCCGTCGGCGAGATAATCACGCTAAAGAAGGCGTCGCAGCCGCGCAGCTGCTCCAGGCCCGAAAGGACGCGAGCGGCCGTCTCACTCGTGGCCGAGGTGATCGACAGCGCCATAAGCGTCTCGTCGGTGTGAAGGCGCGGGTTTTTGCTGCCCAGGAAATGCGTCTTGAGCTTGCTGATGGGCTCGATCGCCTCATCGCTAATGACCTCGAGCTCAAGGTCGACGCCCGAGACATGCTTGAGGGCGTTCATAATGAGCGAACTTGCGGCGCCCAGGCGCGTGGAGGTCTTACCGGTCACCACGGAGCCATCGGGCATGACCATGGCACCCACGGGACCACCCGTCAGCTGCTCCCTGGTGAGGGCCGCCGAGCGCGCCGGTGAGTAGTTCTTATCGATGCCGGCTTTCTTCATAATAATCTTGAGACGGTCGACTTGCTCATCGCCCACGCCGGTACGGCGCACATTTTCGACCGCGGTAAAGTAGCGGCGGACGATCTCCATCTTGGAAGCGTCGCGGCAGGCATCGTCATCGGTGATGGCAAAGCCGACCATATTGACGCCCATGTCCGTAGGGCTCTGGTAGGGGCTCTTGCCCAGGATCTTTTCCATCAGGGCACGGACTACCGGGAAGGCCTCGACGTCGCGGTTGTAGTTGACCGTGGTCTTGTTGTAGGCCTCAAGGTGGAACGAATCGATGATATTGGCGTCGTCGAGGTCAGCCGTGGCGGCCTCGTAGGCAATATTGACCGGATGCGTCAGAGGAAGATTCCAGACCGGGAAGGTCTCGAACTTGGCATAGCCGGCGGCGGTACCGTGCTTATGCTCGTGATACAGCTGCGAGAGGCAAGTGGCGAGCTTGCCCGAGCCGGGGCCGGGTGCCGTCACGACAACGAGCGGACGCGTGGTCTCGACAAACTCGTTCTTGCCGTAGCCATCGTCGGACACGATCAGATCGACATCGTGCGGATACCCCTCGATGGGATAGTGCAGCTTGGCGGGAATACCGAGCGCATTCAGGCGGTTGCGGAACACATCGGCAGCAGGCTGGCCGGCGTACTGGGTGATGACCACAGCCGCGACGGCAAAGCCGTTGCCGCGGAACAGGTCAACCAGGCGCAGCACATCCTCGTCATAGGTAATGCCAAGGTCACCACGAGCCTTGTTTTTCTCGATGTGGTTCGCGTTGATCGCAATGATAACCTCGACATCGTCGGCGATGCTCTTGAGCATGCGGAACTTGCTGTCCGGTTCAAAACCCGGCAGCACGCGGCTGGCATGATAGTCATCGAACAGCTTGCCGCCAAACTCCAAATAGAGCTTGCCACCAAACTGCGAGATGCGCTCCTTAATGTGAGCAGCCTGCAGCTCGATATACTTCGCGTTGTCGAAACCCTGGCGCATGTATGGCTCCCGTCCCGTTTCCATTTAATGTTCTAGGCGATTATAACGGAGCCCGCCCTCCCCGATACCCAGACCATCAACAGGCACCAACCAAACATGCCCATCGCGACCACCGGGGACCCGGGG
>WGSR01000118.1 GCA_014871545.1 Collinsella sp.
CAGGTCAAGCAGCTTCGCAGCATGGCCCATCACCTCAACCCCGCCATCATCATCGGTAAGTCCGATGTCAACGAGGGCACCGTCGAGCAGACGGTCGCCTACCTGGAGAAGCACGAGCTCGTTAAGTGCTCCGTGCTCGATGGCTCCAGCCTTTCCGCCCGCGAGGCCGCCGAGGAGCTCGCCGAGCGTTGCCACGCCGAGGTCGTCCAGGTCATCGGCCGCAAGTTCTCACTGTATCGCGAGTCCTCGCGCAAGGACATCGAGAAGATCAAGCTCGTCTAAGAGCCAATGATCCGGCGATCCAACACATAGCAAGCTTACGGGTGCCCAAGTACTTCGGACGCCCGTTTTTTATCGCTCGACCAGCATGCGATTGAGCCGCCCCTCCACCAAGCGCTCGTATAGACGCCGCGTCTCGGGCTCGGGCACGCCATTGACCTGCTCCCTCAGGTGGTGCATATGCCCGCTGTACAGCTCGACGATATCGCGCCGCCGCCCCGCCGCACTGTAGACGCGCATGGCGCAGCGCACCATATCCTCACGCGCCGTTTCCTGTCGAAGCCCCGACTCCGCCAGCCAAATCGCCGACTGCAGATCGTTTTCTTCTAGAGCGGCATTTGCTCCCTTAATCATGCAATCGATGTACTTTGACTGCATAATGCGCCGCATGCGCAAAAAGTAGGTGGGATTACAGCCATTGGGAACATACAGCGGTCCGGCATAAAGCTGCTCAATCTTAAGGCACAGCTCAACTAAATGGGGCCCGCGCGCACCCGTGCGATTTCCCAAAACCTCGCGGCTTATCTGGTCAAACAGCCGTACATCGGTCTTGACGTAGTCGCCGTTGAGCCCAATGCATTCATTTTGGATGAGCACGCACGACTTGCCATCCGGCGTCGGTCCCAAAGCCGACCGCAAGCGCGATATCGTCGAGTACAGGTTGTTGCGGGCGCTATTAAACTCGGCATGGGGCCACAGCTCCATGGCCAGCGTCTCACGATCGACGAGCGCATCCATGCCCAGCGCAAGCCGCTCGGCAAGCGTCGCCGCCTTCTTGCGGCGCCACATTTTGTCCGTGATGGGAAACCCATCGCGCTCGGCGCGAAACGCACCAAACATGCGAATCTCGATATGGTCGATGGTATCAACGGCTTCAACCTCGCCGGCCTGGAACAGGCGCTCGCCCTCCCCTTCCAAATCGTCGCGCAGCGAGTACCGCGACAGCTCGCGCACGGGAAGCTTCTTGCGTATCCTGCCCGCCGGCTCGCCCAGACAATGCATGGCAAGGCGCGCAAAGAGCCGATACGATGGCTCTAGAATCCCCGCACGATTCATGGACATCCAGGCCGCAAGGTCGCTGTCTCGGCCCGCACAGGCCAAATGCAGCGCCACCATCCAGGCCTCCGCTCCACCAACCTGCGTCTGGCTTATATCGAGCAACTCCGCTTCCTCGCGCACCGAAACCATCGAGGTGTTACGCAGATATGCCGCGCGCTCCAGCAGCAATGCGTTATCGCGCATGTACGCAATCGACTCCTCGGCAAGTTTGAGCACTTGGACCGCACGGAACTTTGCATTAACCGGCCGTCCCTCTGCCAGCGACTGCCAGCCTTCTAGCAACAGCCCAAACAGCTGAATCTGGTTGTCGCGCATGCGCACGGCAAAACGATCGAGCTCGTTGAACGCCGCGTCGTCGGTTACCGGCAAGCCGGAAAGGAGCCGCCGTGCCGCCAACACCATGCGCACCCAGATAGCCATCGCCTTAAGCCCACGTACGTCGAGCGCCTCCCGCACCACCGTCATCTCGTCGTCGCGCTCGTCGGTTCCCGCAAACGACCCGTCAAAGAGCTCCACCAGCATGCTATCGGCCCGTATAACAATCCCCGCGATGTCGAGCTCGCAGTCGTAGGCCTTGCTCGTTTTGAGCTGCTGTAGAACGCCGCCGTCATCTCCCCGCTCGGTCAGGCACCGCTTGACCTCGATATGCGCAGACAACATATCAAGTGCGGTATGGGATGTCTCGATTTCTGGCACGGCCAGGTTCGTAGGAAGCCCAAGCCCGTTGTCCCCATAGCAAACAGCCGTCAGCGTCTGGGCCACCCTCCATGAAACAGGGTCTATTTCGCAGGCCGCCCGTTCGCCCCCGCGCTCGATGACCGATGCCATATAGCGAGCGAGCTTTGTATTGGACACGCTGACCGCTGCCAGATATACGCCAAGCGCTTCGGCAGGCGTTGGCTCTGGAGCCGGATCGTCGGCATCGATCGTGCCCAGCGCCGCTCGGCAGATATCGGCCCCGTGCCCCGTCAGAGCCAGATCGACCCCATACTGCCCAGCAAGTTCAAGGACCGCTTCACGGTCCAAAAAGGCGTCCGCCAGGCCCATCGCCGCATCGCATCGGCCCGCCTTAAGCAAAATCCGGGCCGCCCTCGGAACAAGTTCGGGGCGAACCTCGGCCACCAACTTACGCAAGCGCAAGCGTCCGTTATCCTCCGTGCCCAGACACGTAAAACTCCGCTCGGCGGGATCCAAGCCAAAGATCGGGTAGTCGCGTACAAAATAGGACTGGTCGACCATCGACAGCCTCATCCCGCAAGCCTCGAGTTCTGCGATATTGCCCTCGCCCATCAAAACCATGAGACATGCCACGCAAAACAGCGCATTATTGTCGAGCGAAGCCAGATCGGCAAGTGCCGCGCCATATACGTTGACAATCTCGTTTTCGAGCAGGCCGGCTACGTCGCCTTGGCCATACAGACCCGTCTGCAATGCCGAAACGAGCTCGGGCACGCCCTGCGTGAGCTGATAAAAGTCGAGCGATGTGCTGATCGAAAACGCCGATGCCCACGCCGAATACTCATAGGCATGCACCTTGAGCATCTGCGCATTGATCTTAACCGAATCGCCCAGCCCATGAATCAGCTGACGATTTGAAGGACGGCAGGAGATAAAGACCCCTACCCCCATAGCGCGCAGACCGCGAATCCTGTCGATGAGGTCTTCGGTATCGTGCTGATCGAGGTTTGGCACATTATCAATCGCGATAAGGGAGTGCGGTTTGTCTTTGAGTTCTTCGGTAACCACCTCGAGCTGCATAAACACCTCGCGCCCAATGGCACGATCGGCCTCGATAATCCGCACGGGGCCTCGCGTCGGGTCGCATTTAACCTCATGGGTGTACTGCAGCAGCACCGAGGTCTTCCCAAACCCGTCGGGCGCATAAAGAACCACGATGCCGGCCTTTCGGCCCTTGGCGATAAGCTCATTCATCAAGCGTTCGCGTCGCACCATATAGCCTCCGCCCAGCGGCATCAGCTCGAGGTCGTCTATACCGCTCAAATCGTTTACCATGCCCGCTCCTCCACTCGACCGTATGGACACTGTAGCCGCAAGACCATACAAGCCGCGCTATGAATAGAGCGCCCTTGTGTTTTAGGTTGTCTTTTGGTACGCAAGCGGCAAGTTTTTGTACAGCGAGGGCCGATTGTTATTAATCCCCCGACTAATCGGTCTTTAAGCAGGTAAATGAGCTTGTCAGCTTGTCCCATCTAAGCGGCAGTGTAACGCAGATGAACAAGGTTCAGCCATGTCATTCAACTCGCCTAGCACCCGCTACCGTCTACGACCTTCTAGTGGCATTTTTGCATAGAATCCGGTATAGAATGAATCAAGCTGTTGGACATCCGGCATTCGTCAAGCTTGCGGCAAGATTTTGGTCAAGTGGGCAAAAAGGGATAGCAAAAAGGCCCCCGCAAAGCGGAGGCCTTAGGCAAGGCTATGTCGAGCTGCAGGATTCGCGCTACTCGCAGAGCGAAAGGGCGGCCTCGTCGGCAACGACAACGCAGTTGGTGTGCAGTTGCAGGATCGAAGCCGGGCACTCGGGCGTAACCGGACCATAGCACATGTCATGCACGGCCTGAGCCTTGGCCTCGCCGTTGGCGACGACCAGGATCATGCGGGCATACATGATGGTCTGGGTACCCATGGTGTAGGCCTGACGGGGAACATCGTCGATGCTGTCGAACAGGCGGCTGTTGGCCTGAATGGTGCTCTCGGTGAGGTCGACGCAGTGCGTACCCTTGGAGAAGTGGTCATCGGGCTCGTTGAAGCCGATGTGGCCGTTGTTGCCAATGCCGAGCAGCTGCAGATCAGGGTAACCGGCCTCGGCGACGATCTTGTCGTACTCAGAGCAGGCAGCGGCGGCGTCGGGGTTGGAGCCATCGGGCACATGCGTGTTGTTCAGGTCGATGTTGATGTGATCGAAGAAGTTCTCACGCATGAAGTAGTGATAGCTCTGGGGATCGTCGTGCGAAAGGCCGCGATACTCGTCCAGGTTGTAGGTGCTGACCTCGGCAAAGTCGACGTCGCCCTTCTCATACCAAGCAGCGAGCTGCTTGTAGGCACCGATCGGGGTGGAGCCGGTGGCAAGGCCCAGCACACAGTCGGGCTTGAGGATAACCTGGGCCGAGATGATATTAGCGGCCTTGCGGCTCATATCCTCGTAGTCTTTAGCTTTAATGATCTTCATTACGCGTCCTTTCTCGTACAAGAGAGGCAAGGCTCCCTTACAAGCACTTGCCCGCGGCCCGCGTCGGCCGCAACCAACGTGTGCGGCCACCAGGGCGAGGTCGCGTAATGTATGTGTCTCGTGTCTAACCGCGTCGAGGCCCCTGCCCGTCCACGGTGACCCAAAGCTGTTTAGCCTCGGACAAATCCCATCTTGCCACGGAGGGCGTCCTCTTTCAAGGGCGCCCTCCGTAAACGTGTTTGAATTGTAGGCTAATGGCCACGTGCACTTGCTAGCGCTCGCGAGCAACGATGAGTTGGTCCATCTCTTCGACATGCACGCCAACGGAGCCCTTGATGCTTGAGAACTCAACGGAGTTGCACACCAAGATGGGAACCGTCACATCGTAGCCCTCGGCAGCAATTGCCTCGCGATCGAACTCAATGAGTACATCACCCTTATGGACGATGTCACCCACTTGCGCATGTACGGTAAAGTGCTTGCCCTCGAGCTGAACAGTGTCCAAACCAACGTGGATGAGCACGTCCAAGCCATCGACCGTGTTAAGCGCAACGGCGTGTCCCGTGGGAAAAATGGCCTCGACCTTGGCATCAGCCGGTGCAATCACGCGCGTTCCGGTGGGCCGAATCGCCACGCCCTGGCCCAAAAGGCCGGTGGCAAACGTCTGGTCGTTTACCTCGGAAAGCGGAATGACGTCGCCCGAGATGGGAGCATCCAGCGTAAGGACTCGACCACGCATACCAAAAGACC
>WGSR01000119.1 GCA_014871545.1 Collinsella sp.
AGTTGGGTGCTGCCGTCGGGCTGGGATGGTTTAGGCTCGTTCGCGATGCTTCCATCGTTTACGGCACCAACGCATGAGTGCTTTTACGACCGGGATGGTGATGAGAATTACCCAGGCGGGATGGGGTTGCCCCAGACAGAGCCACATGTAGAGGAACCATGCCTCGGCACTGACCGAATAGACGACATCGATCAGCTTAGATAAGTGGCGTTGGTCGATAAAGTCGCCAAGCGCGTAATAGACGGGAATCAAAAAGACGAGGAAGAGTCCCGTAGCCCATGTGCCGTAGGCAATGCCGAGCACCAGGTAGGCGAGGGTGACGAGCG
The DNA here is from genome assembly GCA_014871545.1 of Collinsella sp. Classification (GTDB taxonomy): domain Bacteria; phylum Actinomycetota; class Coriobacteriia; order Coriobacteriales; family Coriobacteriaceae; genus Collinsella. Next base: position 327 of record WGSR01000119.1, read on the forward strand.
CGGGGAAGGGGAATTTGTTCCATGTACGTCCGACCTTGGTGTGGAAATGCTTGCCATGATGGTCGAGCTTGTCGTGTGCTTCCTTCCAGCTGGAAAACGTCTCGCCGTCGATGGTGACGGTGCCGTCGTCATTGGTATGCACGCTATGTCCATCGTCCTCAAGCGTATCGATATGCAATCCGCCTGGCCCCACATGGACCTCTTCGCCCTTGCGCTCGTTAGCCACATGGATGCCATTCCAGCCAACATGGACCTCTTCGCCTTTGTTGGGATCAATAACGTGGATGCCGCGCGTGAGGGAAATATCGACAAGTGGCTTATCGCTGTAACCAGAGTGCTCAGTAGAAGCCTCAGCCTCTTCAGCCTCATCTGAAGCTTTGGTGCCGGCGTCGCTGTCCTGTGCCTCATCATCAGCTTGCGAGTCGTCAGTGCTATCCACCGTCTCCCCATACAACAGCTCATCCAGCGACACGCCATACAGCGCGGCGAGCGCAATAAGGTTATCGGTATCGGGCGAGGACTCGCTGCGCTCCCATTTACTGACAGCCTGACGACTCACGCCCAGCTGGGCGGCAAGCGCCTCCTGAGAAAGCCCGGCAGCCTTGCGGCGATCAACGAGCCGCTGTGCCATCGCAAGATCCATGGTGGTTCCTTTCGTTTGATGGTCGAATCGAATGAGCCGAGTATGCTGAGAACAACCGGTAGCGACCACCATTTCTAGTTAGAATCTGCTCCAACCCTACCGCAACTACCGGTAGCAACCCCTAACGACCAGCCATTTCAGGACAAATGTCAGTGCAAGTAGCAGCCAAGAGCCCCCACTCAGTAAATTGCGGTGGAATAGCTTCTAGATTTAGCCATTTGCGGGCTAAGCAGGAACTATTTCACCGCAACTGAATTTCAGACCAGGCACCCGCAGCAAGAAGACGAATTGCCTCGGCGAGTATGTAAACGAAGGACCCTCCGACCCCGCCCGACGATTTCGATTGGCGACCTTTGACGGAGTCAAGGGAGGAGCCAAATCGAAATCCGGGGGGCGGGGTCGGAGGGTCCGATGGGATGGATTTCGGCCGAGGCTATTCGTCGCCGAAGCTGATGCCCAACGCCTTGGCCTCGCGCACCAGATCGCTCTGGGGGTCGACATACTTGAGCTTGCCGGCGACCTCCTCGAGCGGCATGTGGCACATCTTGCCGTCGCGCAGGGCGATCATGTAGCCAAACTCGCCGCGCAGGCAGCCCAGCGCCGCCTCGACGCCACACTGGGTCGCAAAGATGCGGTCCTGAGCGTCGGGCTGGCCACCGCGCTGCGTGTGACCGGGGATGGCGACGCGGGTCTCGCGACCGGTCTTGGCCTCGATCTCCTTGGCGATGTCGTAGACGATCGACGGGCTCGTGCGCTCGGCGAGCTTCTTCTTGTACTCCTTCTTGGACAGCGCCGCGTCCTCCTTGGAGATAGCGCCCTCGGCGACGGCCACGATGGTAAAGCGGCTGCCGGTCTCCATGCGATGCTCGATGGTCTTGATGACCTGGTCCATGTCGTAGGGGATCTCGGGAATCAAGATGACATCCGCACCGCCCGCGACGCCGGCGTACAGCGGGATCCAGCCAACCTTGTGGCCCATGATCTCGATAACGAATACGCGCCCATGGCTTGAAGCGGTGGTGTGGATGTCGTCGATGCACTTGGTGGCGACGTCGATGGCGCTCGTAAAGCCAAACGTCATCTCGGTGCCCCAGGTGTCGTTATCGATGGTCTTGGGCAGGGCGATAACGTTGAGGCCCTCTTCGCGCAGGCGGTTGGCGGTCTTGGTGGAGCCGTTGCCGCCCAGCATAAACAGGCAGTCGAGCTGCAACTTGTGATAGGTGTGGACCATCGCGGGTACCTTCTCGACGCCGTCGGCCTCGGGAATGTTCAGGCGCTTGAACGGCGTGCGGCTCGTGCCCAGAATAGTGCCGCCGCGGGTGAGGATACCGCTAAAATCGGCGGGCGTCATGACACGGAACCTGCTGTAGATAAGGCCCTGATATCCGTCCTCAAAGCCATAAATCTCGATAGGCTCTTCGCTATTGGTCATAAGCGTTTTGACAATGCCGCGCATGGTGGCGTTGAGCGCCTGGCAGTCGCCGCCACTGGTAAGAAGACCGATCCTAAGCATGATGAATCCTTCCGGGCAAGTTATAACATGCGCATAAGTTTACCCCCGCACACTGTTCGATACGGGGGTAAAACGTGTTAGCTCAAATGTATAGAAATGTAAGCAAAGTCAGGCGAGCGTAAGGACGACGGTGCCAGCTCCTTACAGCGCGAAGGCGTCGACGTCGCCCCAGTGGCGGCGCAGCGTAATAGCGGCGGCGGGTTCGGTATTGTCAAAGACGACCGACCACTGCGTGTTGCTGGTGATGTCTTCCGGATTGGGCTCTTGCGCCGCGGCGCGTAGAGCCTTCCAAGCGACTGCCTCGTCCTGGGCGCCGACATGGGCGTCAAGGACATCGGCGATTGCGACGGCGCGCTCTTTACCATGGCCCAGCTCGCCATTCTTTTGGTTGGGTAGCACTTCGTCGCCATAGCAGGCGTAGAAGTTCGTAACCTGGCGTGCAGGAGTCGCTTTGAAAGCGCGGTCGGGGTCGCGCGGATCCCACTCCACCACCCGCGCGTCACCGGCGGCGTCGCTGATAAAGAAGTGGTAATCGCGTCCTGCCATGGCGTGCATGTCGTAGGCGGAAAGCAGGTCGACAGCTTCTTGCGTGGTGGCGGCACGGTCGAGCACCAGACGGATGGCGAGCGAGGTATTGATGACGGGGCGCTGCGTGTCCTGGTCACAGGGCTTGGAATCCAGGGTGAGTACGGCAATGGACACGCTGCATTCGTTAATACCGTCGAGCTGGGCAAACGGGCCCATGAGTGCGGCGGCACGTCCCGCGACGGAGTCAAGCGGAGTGTTATCGCCCAGGTTGTTAAGGGCGGCAAACCCGATGGAGGCATAACCGCCGCGTGGGTGATTGCGCACCAGCAACGCCGAGGTGTCGTCCTTAAAGTCGTAATTGCGGCCGGTGCGCACGCGGCCTTCGGCATCTACGGCGACAAAAGCGCTGCAGGCAAACTGGGGCGCCTGGACATGTGCCGGCACACCGGGCAGCACCTGCGCCACCACGGCATCGATGTAGGCCTGGTCGTCGCGCACGCCAGCTGCGATGATGCGGTCAAGGTCGTAGTCGTAGGCGATGTCGATTGCGTACAGGTCATAGCCGTCTGCGTAGCCAGTCAAGCGTTTGAGCGACGCGGCGGACTTGATTTGCTTGCGGTAAACGATGCCAGCGGCAGCGGCAAGGCCGACGGTGACTCCCGCGACACCGCAGGCGATGGCAATGTTACGTGGCTTCATGACGGCTCCTCTCGTCCTGTTAGCGCAATTGTCGCAAAAGGAGCGCGGGCATGATGGCTCAACTTGGTGAGTGGTGCGGAATTAAGCACGGAATGAAGAGTGCGGTGCTGGCGTGGCGGGGTATGCTGGAGGGGACCATCAACCCAGCGAAAGGGGAGAGCATGACGGATCAGGAAACGCCCGAGCGCGTGCACGTGACGGCTGACGATATCGAGGCCGCCAACGACCTTATCGACTTTATCGAGGCATGCCCCAGCATGTTCCATATGGCGGCGACCATTATGGCCGAGCTCGACGAGGCGGGCTTTACCTACCTGCCCGAGAACGCGGCGTGGGATATCGAGCCGGGCGGGCGTTATTACACGCAGCGCAACACCTCGAGCGTTGTTGCCTTTAAGGTGGGCGAGGACCTGGCTGCTACGTGGGGCGAGGACGGCGTTGCCGGTGACTATCATTTTCAACTGACGGCGTCGCACAGCGATTCGCCGACGTTTAAGGTCAAGGCTGTGCCCGAGCTTGACGGTGCGGGCGAGACGCTGCGCCTGAACACCGAGGCCTACGGCGGCATGATTGACTACACCTGGTTCGATCGCCCGCTGGCGCTCGCGGGCCGCGTGCTGGTGCGCGAGGGCGACCGTATTGAGAGCCGTCTGCTTGCCACCGAGCGCGAGGTCGCTATTATCCCGAGCCTTGCCATCCACATGAACCGTGGCGTTAACGAGGGCTTTGCTCCCAACCGAGCCGTCGACCTGTGCCCGCTCATCAGCGCCGGCGAACTCAAGCAGGGTGACTTTGATGCCCTGATCGCCGAAGAGCTGGATGTTGAGCCCGAGCAAATCTTGGGTCGCGACCTGTTCCTGGTCAATCGTCAGGATGCGCGCATTTGGGGCTGGGCCGACGAGTTTATCTCGACGCCCAAGCTCGACGACCTGGCCTGCGCCTACAGCTCGCTGCAGGCATTTTTGGGTGCCGAGAACGCGCGCGACGTCTCGGTCTTCTGCTGCTTTGATAATGAGGAGGTTGGCTCCGAGACCAAGCAGGGCGCCATGTCGACCTTCTTGGCCGACGCACTGCGCCGCATCAACGGATCGCTGGGCTTTGACGACGAGTCGTACCATCGCGCCCTTGCCGCCTCGATGCTTGTAAGCTGCGACAATGCACATGCCGTGCACCCCAACCACGCCGAGAAGTGCGATGCCCGCAATCAGGTTGTACTCAACGGCGGCATCGTTATCAAGGAAGCCGCCAACCAGCACTACTGCACCGATGCCTTTAGCCGCGCGGTGTTCCAGGCCATCTGCGATGACGCCGACGTGCCCACGCAGGCCTTCGCCAACAAGAGCGATATGGCGGGTGGCTCCACGCTCGGTAACCTGTCGAACATGCAGGCGAGCATGCACGCCGTGGACGTGGGCCTGCCGCAGCTGGCCATGCACTCAAGCTACGAGACCGGCGGCGTACGCGACGTGATGTACGCCATCCGTGCCCTCACCGCCTTCTACGAGCGAAACCTAACCATCAACGGCGCCGAAAGCGTGGAGCTCTAAA
>WGSR01000012.1 GCA_014871545.1 Collinsella sp.
AGGGCAGCCCGCTCAAGCCGTCGCCGATTCATAAGGTTGAGGATCTTCAGCGTCGCCTTGAGTCTCGTGGCATCGAGACCACGATCCGTAATTCTCGCGGCAATGATATCGATGCCGCCTGCGGTCAGCTGAAGCAACGTTTCAAGGTCCAGAAGAACGCATAGGGGAGTCTGTGCCCCATAACGTTTCATGTGAAACATCCGACAGCCCTGGTTGCAAATAATGCAACCAGGGCTGTTTCATTTTTTTTCATACTATTAAACTTGGCTTCTTCAAGCTGAGTTTTAGCCAAAATATGGGGTCCTTGTCTCATGTATAAGACAAGGACCCCTTCAAAACAGGCAAGTAATTGTTAGGTACCTAATAACCAACATTTTCCCACTGATGGTTAACCCAATCTTGGTTAATCTTGGGATTCTTAGTCACCTGAGCAGTGCGCATAGCGACATCTTCGGTCATCACATCCATTTTCTTCTTGGATGTATCGACAATATCCTGGGCTCCGAGCAGCAGTCGACCGCGTAGTTCATCATCTGTCGCAAGCTTATAGCCTGCAAAAGCGCCAGCGACGACGGTGGTTGCCAACGCAACGACCGCGAGAACCTTATTCTTCATCCTGATCCTCCTGCCCAAATTGAATCATTACGCCAAGGATACGGGAGAGCTCCTCTTCGTCTTTGAACTCGATTTCAATCTTGTTCTTACCACGCGAGCTCTTCACGCGCACATTCGTGTTAAATACTTGACGAAGGACTCGAGCGGCCTTTTTGAATGACTGAGGTGTTGCTGGCCTCGGCGTCTTAGGTGTTTCTCCGGCAGAAAACAACGGAGCAAGATTTTCTGTCGCTCTGACGGAAAGGCCTTCTGCAACAACCTTCTCAGCAAGTCGAATTCGAGCATCCTCATAGGGAACTGCAAGGATCGCTCTCGCATGGCCGGCAGTAAGCTTACCCTCGAAAATCATCTGCTGTACGACTTCGGGAAGATCAAGCAAGCGAAGTGAATTTGTAATTGCCGAACGAGACTTACTGACAGCCTTTGATAACGCCTCCTGCGTCATACCGCTGGCATCAATGAGCTGACGATAGCCCTTAGCCTCTTCGACGGGATTTAGATCAGAACGCTGAAGATTCTCTATCAGTGCAAGCGCGAGCATTTCCTCATCATTAACTTCCTTAATGATGACAGGCAGCTCCTCAAGACCAGCAAGCTTTGATGCTTGGTAACGACGCTCACCAGCGATGATCTCATAGCCGTTTCCATGCTTGCGAACCAAAAGCGGCTGCAAAACGCCATGTTCTTGGATTGACTCGCTCAACTCGCGAAGTTCGGTTTCGTTAAAGTGAATTCGCGGCTGGTTAGGGTTGGGAACAATATCCTCAATAGGTAGTTTCGTTTCAAATGCAGCCTTTGACGCGGATGCAGCCGAACCACCGGTCTCATACTCGGCCTCTGAGACCAAAGCATTGAGTCCACGTCCCAATCCACCACGTTTCTTTACACTAGGCACGCTTGATCACCTCTTTTGCAAGGTTCATATACGCTTTTGCACCCTTATTTTGAGGTGCATAGGTAATTACCGGTTCTCCAAAAGACGGTGCTTCGGAGATTTTAACCGTACGGGGGATCAGCGTCTTAAACGCCTTGTCACCAAAGTACGATTGAACCTCCTCAACAACCTGATTCGATAGAGAAGTACGCGAGTCATACATGGTCATAAGCACACCATAGGTGTCTAAGCCCTTGTTCAGACGTGATTTAACCATCTTCATTGACTCAAGCAGCTTCGTAACGCCCTCGAGTGCATAATACTCGCACTGGATCGGAATCAAAACGCTGTCTGCCGCGGTCAAGGCGTTGATAGTAAGCAGGCCGAGCGAAGGGGGACAGTCAATGAAAATAAAATCGAACTCGTCCTGAATCGGCTCAAGCAAATCTTTGAGGCGGGTTTCACGAGCGATTGCGCTTACGAGCTCAATTTCCGCGCCTGCAAGCTGAATTGTAGCCGGAATTATGAATACCTTTTTGCAATTTGTATCAAGAACAAGCGATTCTGCCGGCACATCATTCAACAATGCATCATAGATGCAGTGATCAAGGTCTTCTTTTTCAATTCCGAATCCACTGGTGCTGTTTCCCTGCGGATCAAAATCGACAATCAGTGTCTTACGACCCTGCTCGCCCAGTGCCGCCGCAAGGTTTACAGCCGTCGTTGACTTACCAACGCCGCCTTTTTGATTGATAATTGCAATGATACGCGTGTCTTTTGCGCTCTTAGAACGCTTAACGTCGCGAAATCCCACGGTCCCTCCTGGTGTGTATTGGAGCTGTCAAACGGAGGATGTTTCACGTGAAACATTCCGAATCGATATCAACCGCCATGTTTCACGTGAAACACTGCAAGTTGTTAGTATCCATTATGTTTCACGTGAAACATCTAGGCAAGCGGATTCTTCTTTGCCACGCCATTTGCACGAGGCAATGAAACGGATGCTGGATGACTCTTCTTAAGAACAATGAACTCCCTGTGGCCCAAGCCTTCAGGCAAATCAATTGCGTCATTCAGAAGCAAAGTGAAGCCACAAATCTTAGCTGCTGACATACCGGAAGCAAGCTCCTCATCCGAAGGATTGCCCTTGGTTATAACAAATAGCCCTCCATCCTTCAGATACGGAGCCGCATACTCAACAAGAATCGGTAGAGGGGCCAGTGCGCGGGCGGTTACAACAGAGAACTGCTTCTTATGGCTTCGAGCATATTCTTCAAGACGATCATGAACCGCATGAGCATGTTTCAATCCAAGAGCATGGACAAAGGAATTTACCGCATCAACCTTCTTGCCAACAGAGTCAATATAAGTAGCTTTACGATGCGTGGTTATAGTTAATGGAATACCAGGGAAGCCCGCACCTGTTCCCATATCGAGCAAAGCTCCCTCAGGAGCCTTGTTGATATAGGGGAGCAAAACAAGTGAGTCGAGGATATGAAGTACTGCAGCATCTTCTACGTTAAGAATACGGGTGAGATTGGTTGTCTTATTTGTTTCTAGAACCAAATCCAAATGCTGAATACATTTCCTCAGCTCAACATCAGTTACGCTCAAGGAATACTCTTTGCAATAGGAAGTTAGACGACTCAACATCTCGTCAGCCTGCTGATCAGTAAGTACTAACAACGAAAGCTCCTTTCTGACAAAAATCAGTGTATCGAGAACTTTTGACAAAAAAAGGGGACGTGGAAACCACGTCCCCTTAGCATAAGCTCGAGAAGATTATCGAGCAACAATCACCACATGGCGATCAGGGTCAGAACCCTCAGAATGAGTATCGACGGCATCATTGCCACGAAGTGCAATGTGAACCAGTCGACGCTCGTAGGCATTCATGGGCGGAAGCGAAACACTCTTATGAGTGCGGATGGCACGCTCGGCAGCAGACTGAGCCATGGAAGCAACCTTGTCCTGACGGCGACTCTTGTATCCCTCTACGTCCACTACAACCGGATACCTAAAGCCAAGTTTGCGGCTCACCAGCAAAGAGAACATAACCTGAAGGGCATCAAGGGTGCGACCATGACGGCCAATGAGAACAGCAAGGTCGGGAGCCGTTACATCCAAAATCAGCTCACCCTCGTCGCCCTCATACTCATCGATAGGAGAGTTGGCGGCATCGAAGTGCGAAAGGATGGAACGCAGGATGGAAATCGCAACATCGGCAATGGTGTCGAGCTCCTCATCGGTCAGCTCTTCACCAGCCTTGTAGCGCTGTGCAATCTCGGGATAATCGCCCGCGACCTGCGGGGCAACCTCCTCAAGCATATCCTCGATGATCTCTTCAGACATAACGTACTCCAAAAGTTAGGTACCTAAATAAGATTGATATCCCGTTACTTCTTCTTGTGCGGGCGCGGCTTCTTCTCTCGACGAGTGACCTCAACCTGCAGCGGAGCGTTCTTAAGACGCTCCTCCTCATCGGCCTTCGCCTTGTCGATGACCTTCTGCGTCACAAAAATCTGCTGGATAACCTGCCAAGCAGACGAGACGTCGTAGTACAGCAGAACACCAACGGGAAGGCTCCAGCCCATCCAAAGCATCATGACCGTCATGACAACGGCCATCATACGCATGCTCTGAGCCTGCTGGCCGGTCTGGTTGCGCGACATATAGAGCTGCGGAATCAGGGTCAGGACGGCGAACAGGATCAGGCAAACCAGCGCAGGCAGTGCAACCATAAAGCCATCGGCAAAGGAAGCGCTCGGCGTGGTGGTCAGGTCGGGCAGGATGTTGAAGAACGAGAACGTGCCGTCGTTAAAGTACTGCGGCAGGTTGCGCAGCAATGTAAACAGGGCGAACAGGATAGGCATCTGAATCAGCAGCGGCAGACAGCCAGCCATGGGGTTGAACTTGTTCTCGCTGTAGAACTTCTGCATCTCCTCGGCCTGACGCTGGGGATCGTCGGCATAACGCTCCTGGATCTCGAGCATCTTGGGCTGCAGCACCTGCATGCGAGCCGTCGACTTGGTCGACTTGAGCATGAGCGGCGTCAGCAGCAGACGGATGATGACCACCAGGATGATGATGGACAGGCCCCAGTCGACCGCAAAGGTCTGGATGAGCTTGAGCAGCTCGAAAAGGATGTTAACGATCCAATCCCACATGTAAGTTTTCCTCCGATAGCGAGTGCCCGCTAGGGCACAGGGTCATAACCGCCGACGTGCAGGGGATTGCAACGAGCGATGCGCCTCACGGCAAGCCAGCAGCCTCTCAAAACACCGTGCTTCTCAATCGCCTGGATGGCGTATTGCGAGCACGTTGGGTAATAAATGCAGGCGTCAGGCAATAAGGGCGAAATAACCTGTTGATATATGCGAATAGGAGCGATGGCAACACGTCGCAAAACGTGATTGCTCATCGCTCCTCCCCGGCAACGCCGGCGCGCTTCATAAGCGAACGCAACGCCTTGTCCATCTCCTGCGGCGAAGAAACCCTCGTCTTGGGAGTTGCAAACAAGATGATGTCATAACCCGCAACGGGAAATCCGCAGCTGCGGGCGGCCTCGCGCATCACACGCTTAGATCGATTGCGCACGACGGCACAACCGAGTCGCTTAGCACCAACGAAGGCGACCCTTCCGGAGTCGCCTTCGCCAACCGATTCACATATGGTCATTCGAATCAGAGGGTGATTGAAACGACGCCCCTGACTGAACACATGCTCGAAATCTTGCCGAGACTTAATAGTCTTCATGCGAGATGTGTGTATCGCTGCTAGACAGTGAGACGCTTGCGGCCCTTGGCGCGACGACGGGCGAGCACGGCACGACCACCCTTAGTGGCCATACGGGCACGGAAGCCATGGGTCTTGGCACGCTTACGCTTATTAGGCTGATACGTACGCTTCATCTTAAGTTCCTCCTGCTGCATTTCGAGTGTCCGCGGGGACGCGGACGCAGATATAGACACGTGAGCTTGAAGATTGTAGGGAAATCAATGTTCAAATGTCAAGAAATCAAAGGTAAAAGGTTGCGCAGTTCACACGGTTCCCCCATAAGCACAACCGAAATTTGCGCCTCATGGCAACCTTTCACGATATTTCATCGAGTTTTCAACAGGTCATGTTGGCAATGTTGAGAACTTTTCGCCCGTTTTCCAAAGTTTTCAACAAGTTTTGAAAAGTTGTCGAAAGATGAGAAACGTTGCACGGTGAGCTACTATTTGTTCGAAACCTTTTGAAAGATTGCGAGCGGCATGTCTGACGACTTTTACACCATGGTCGATTCCGGAGACCCGGCACCCGACAACGAGCACATCACCGGCGTGCGCGAAGAGCGTGCGGAAGGCGAGCAGACGACCACGCAGGCGCCAAAAGCCATGTACGCCGCGCGCATCGCCGTCTATGACGACATGCTGTCGACACCGCGGGTGATCGTCGTTGATCCGCAAGATGTCCGCACGTATTTGGAAGAGACGACCAACACCGTCTACCAGTGCATGAAAGAACAAGGTGGCCATATCTCGCTCATGGTCATCCGCGAGATTGTCGAAAACTTTATCCACGCACACTTTGCCGAGCCCATCATCTCGATTCTGGACGGCGGAGACACCATCCGCTTTGCTGACCAAGGACCCGGCATCGACGACAAGGAACGTGCTTTCGACTTTGGCGTTACCAGCGCAAACAGCAAGATGAAGCGCTATATCCGTGGAACCGGAGCAGGGTTTCCCATGGTGCAGGAGTATTTGGAAAACGCCGGCGGTGCCGTATCCATCGAGGACAACATGGGCAAAGGCACCGTGGTTACGGTAAGCCTGAACCCTAAACGCGTGCAGGAAATCGAGCGTGCCGGCGGACGCGGCGCTGCCGTGCGGCCCGAGACGGAGCAGCCCACATATCCCCTGCCGGGAGCTTTTGTGCAGCAGCCCATGGCAACGCAGCAGATGCAGCCCCCCGTGGCACAGATGCAGCAGCCCGGAATGCCTCCTACACAAGAACCCCAAGCGGCATCGATGTCGATGCCGCCAAGCATGCCAGAGGCCATGTCGCTGGCGGATCAGGATACAGCAGCAATGCAGCAGGCGACAGGGGCACCGAGTGGCCAGCAAATGGGCTATCAGCCGTACCAACAGGGATATCCATATCAGCAGATGCCGCCACTGGGGTATGGCCAGCAGTTCCCGCAGCAGTACCAGCAGGGATATCAGCAGCCGTACCAGCAGATGCCGCAGCAGCAGTACAACCCCTGGGCCCAGCAGACGCCTCCGCAGCCTTACCAACAGTGGCCTCAAAGTTTTCAACAGCAAATGCCGCCGACGCAGAGTTCTCAACAACCAGCAGCTCAAATGATGTATCCTAATGCAGTAAATCAGTATGCACAGCCACAACCGGACGTGTTCGTAAGCGATCGCGGCAACGCCGCGCTAGGCTATCTGGCGCAAAATCAAGCGTGCGGTGCAACCGATCTGGCGAGGGCGTTTGGAAACTCGGCCCCCACTTGGTCACGCACGCTCAATGACTTGGCGCAGGCCGGCTTGGTCATCAAGCATGGCCAGAAATACCATCTGACCGAACTCGGCGCCGCTCGCGTGCGAGCTCAGAGCTAAAGAACGGGAGAGACAGTGGACGAGGAAGCAAGCATCATCCTGGGGGATGCCATCGCCTTTTGTCAGCGCGACGGCCAAGATGCACGCCTCATCAACATGCTGGGGCAATCGCGCGCCATAAGCCTGACCGAAGATACGCTCACGATCGAGGCCCCCTCGCGCTTTGCCATCGCACAGCTCAAAAAGCATCAGCCGACTATTGAGGCCTATCTGGAAGAAATCGCCTTTGCACCGATTGCGCTCGACATCGTGGCACCGCAAGGCGCCGCGACGGAATCCGCTGCCGCGACGGCGGCCGCCGCGGCTCCCGCTGCTTCCCCGGCGGTGTCGGCCTCCGCAGGCGACGTGCCGACAATCGAGCGCCAGCACAGCGATGTTTCCCGTGAAACCATGGCACCGTTGCCGACCGCGGCGGCGACGCCAGCGAACGCACCCGTCACGCACATGCCAATCGCTCACGACGCAGCGGCGAGCGCGGATTCGGGCATTGCAATCAAGAACACACTCTCGGCCGATGATTTTCGTCGCATGATGAACCAGATGAAGGGCGGAGCGCCGGCTAAATCCACGCAAGCTGCGGCCCCCGCTTCACCCGTGCCAGCACCGACCGTGCCGGCCGAGCAGAATACGGATGGAGCCCCGCTCGCCGCGAACTCAAAATTTACCTTTGAGAACTTTGTCTACGGGCCCGAGAACAGCCATGCCTATCGCTCGGCACTCAAGTTTGCCGCCCTCGCGGACGAGCGCGGCACGTGCACATCACTGTTCATCTACGGCAAATCGGGCCTGGGCAAGACCCACCTGCTGCTTGCCATCAAAAACGAGCTCGCCGAGAAGTCGCCCGAGATCAAGGTCAAGTATGCAAACTCCCAGGCATATCTGGACGACCTGATGACCGAGTTCGACCGCCAAAAGAAGAGCAACGCCCCCATCATGCAGGCGTACCACGGCGTGGACGTGCTCATCATCGATGACATCCAAAACATCATCGGCAAGCGCGCGAGCGTGGACTACTTTTTCCAGCTCATGGACGAGTTCATCCGCAACAACAAGAAGGTCGTCATCGCGGCAGACCGCGCCCCCAAGGACCTGAGCATGGACGAGCGTCTGACCAGCCGCTTCAACGCCGGCATGCTCTGCCTGGTCGCAGAGCCCAGCTACGAGATGAAATACAAGATCTTGCAGCGCTATTACGAGAACACCATCGTCGCCGCTCCCGAGGCAGGCGACGACTCACTGCTGGCGGCCTACGGGGGCGACGGCGGGCACCTGACCGATGAGCACTTTAAGCACATGGCAGAGGTGTCGGGCACCAACATCCGCGAACTCGAGAGCTTCTGCGAGCGCTGCGCCGGCGAGGCGGGCGACCGCGAGCGCGAGGGTGGGGAACTCACCTTTGACGATATCGACGCCATCGCCAGCCAGTACTTCGACACATCGGCCAAAAAGATCAACGTCCAGACGGTTCAGTCCGTCATTGAAGAGCAGTACGGTGTGACGCACGAGGAGCTCATCGGCCCGCGACGCAACGCCAATATCGCCAAGGCACGCCACATTGCCATCTATCTGGCCATCGAGATGTGCGAGATGACGACCACGGCGGTGGGCGCCGAATTTGGCAACCGCAACCACTCGACCGTCAGCACGAGCTACAAAAAGGTCCAGAAGATGATCCAGGAAGACCGCACCGTCACCGAAGATCTCAAATCGTTGCGCGATAAAATTACACTGCGCTCGTAGGGAAATAGAGACACCTGTTGAAAACTTGTCAAAACCACGGGCATAAGGTGTCTAAAACCCAACCCGCGGTGATGAAAAGTTTTGCGCAGGTTTTGAACGTGGAAAACCACCCCCGTTGCACACAGGTTGCTGTCGATTTTCTTTCTGGGTCTGACCTGCGTCTTTGGGAGTAATCAACAGTTTCGTCAGTGCTATTACTATTATTAAGATATTTATATCTAAAGAAAGGTATTAAAAGATGAAGTTCACCGTCAGCCAGAGCTCGCTTACACAAGCCATCGGCGTCGTTATGAAGGGTGTCGCTTCGGCATCCACCCTTCCCATCCTGTCGGGCGTGCTCGTCAAGGCGCAAGACGGCATCTTGGAATTCCAGACCTCTAACTACACCATCTCGATCCGTCATCGCATCGCGGCGCATGTCGAAGAAGAGGGCGAGATGGTTATCCCCTGTAAGATGCTCTCCAATATCACCAAGACTCTCCCCGATGCCCCGGTCACCTTTGAGCTGTCCGAGCGCCAGGTGCTGATTGGTTGCGAGAAGAGCTCGTTCCGCCTGAACACGCTCGATGCCAATGACTTCCCCGAGTTTCCGGCCTATGCCATCGAGAGTGCCGTGGAGCTGCCGACCGATATCTTGTCCGAGATGGTCGGCCGCGTGTGGCGCGTCACCTCGACCGACAAGGCCCGCCCCATCCTGGGCGGCGTGCACATGAAGGTCGAGAACAACACCGTGCGCCTGGTGGCGACCGATTCCTTCCGCTTGGCCGTGTGCGATACGCAGGTCGAGACCTCGACCCTCGAGGGCTCCTTTGAGCTCAACGTTCCGGCTGACGCCTTTAACGACGCACTGAACATCATGGCCAGCCAGGCGACCATCATGATCGGGGCTACCGACACCCAGGTCGTCTTTGAGGCCGGCAACACCACCTACGTGTCGCGCCGCATCGAGGGCGTGTACCCCAACTACAAGCAGCTCATCCCCGATTCGTGCGTGACGAGCGTCAAGATCGACGTCGCCGCCTTTAACGCCGCCCTCAAGCGCGTGGCCGTTATCGCGAGCGCCAACCCCGCCGTCAAGTTCGAGATCGATGTCGAGAACGGGCAGATGGGCCTGTCCTCCATTTCCAATGACCAGGACCTTGCGCAGGAGACAATCGATGTCGAGGCCGAGGGCGAGTCGGGCACCATCGCCTTCAACTACCACTACATCTTCGGGTGCCTCAATGCCCTGTCCAAGGAGAAGGAGATCACGCTGGAGCTCAAGAGCTACTCGCAGGCGGGCATCTTCAAGTCCTACGACAAGATCAACTACCTGTACCTGGTCATGCCGGTCCGCATCTAGCGTTGCGCCATGACCATGTTCGCCCGCGATCTTTCCGTCGCGCACTACCGCAGCTTCGATAGTTATCGCCTTGCCCTGGACGAGGGCGTGACGATACTTGCGGGACCCAACGCGGCGGGAAAGACCAATCTCATAGAGGCGCTGCAGCTGCTGACGAGCGGCGCCTCGTTTAGGCATCCGACCGCAGCCGAGCTCGTCCATGACGGCGTGGGCTCGTGCAAGGCCGAGCTGAGGCTCGAGGGCGACGGCCGCGTGCTTGATATGGGATTGAGCGCGGAGGACGGTAAACGCTCGTTTAGCCGCAACGGCAAGAGATGCTCCGCCGCCGGTGTGCGCGGGGTTCTGCCGAGCGTGCTGTTTTGCCCCGACCATCTGGACATGGTTAAGCGAGGTGCCAGTGTGCGCCGCGCCGCCCTCGATGACTTTGGCATGCAACTGAGCGCACGCTATGCCGATCTTGCGAGCACCTATGGGCGCTGCGTGACCCAGCGTAATGCCCTGCTTAAGGAGACCTGGTGCTGCCGCGAGATGCTCGGCGCGTGGAATGATTCGATTGCCCGCGCGGGCTCGGCCCTGCTCGTGCACCGGTTGGCCCTGCTCGACCGGCTGGCGGGCCATGTGCACGCTGCCTACGGGCAAGTGGCATCCGGTGAGGCTGCCAACGTGACCTATACGTCCACACTGGGGGATTTGCCCCAGGTCGAGGATCGCGAAGAGCTAAAGGGCTGGGCGTACGAGCGCATGCTGGCTGCCCTTGATGAACACGCCGACGAGGAAATTCGCCGCGGCGTGACGTTGGTGGGACCGCATCGCGATGAGATTGAGTTTACCGTGGCGGGTCGCTCCGCCCGTTCGTTTGCCAGCCAAGGACAGCAGCGAACGTTGGTGCTGGCCTGGAAGGTGGCGGAGGTGGCCGTGGCTCGCGATGTCCTGGGTACCGCCCCGCTGCTGCTTTTGGACGACGTGATGAGCGAGCTCGACGGCGAGCGCCGCGGTGCTTTTCTACGGTTGATCGGCGATGATATCCAGACGGTCATAACCACGACCAACCTGGGGTACTTTACCGATGACCTGCTTGATCGAGCCAAGGTGGTGAGCATGGGTGAGACGTGCTAATTACGAGCGCGAGAGCGAAACGGTTGCCTTCAGTGGATTTTTGAACGCAGAGCGTCAGCGCATCCTGGCGGCCGCGACGCCTGAGCGCCGCGCGCAGATGGAGGCTGCAGAGGAATCTCGCGCGGTCTATCGCGCGTGGAACGCGGTGTGCTCGGGCACGCGCGAGGGGCGGCATGTGACGGGCCTGCGCTACCTGCCCGAGTCCAATGAGCTGCTGGTATATCTCGATTCGCCCTCGTGGACGCAGGAAATGACGCTGTTGCGCGAGATCATCCGCGCGCGCATGGAGCGCGCCGGTGCGCATGTGGATGGCCTGGTGTTCAAAACCACCGCGCCCGGTCACACGCCGCCCGCTGCCAAAGAGCGTCTGCGTCCTGCCGTGGCCGAGCGCCCGCCGGCTCCGCATGCTGACCTAAGTGAGGCCGAGCGCACCGAGATTGAGCGCCAAGTGGCGCCCATCGAAGACCAAAAACTGCGCGAGGCCCTCGAGAACGCCATGAGAGCCAGTGCCGAGTGGGCCAAGGGCGTGCAAAGCAAAAAAGAGCCTTAAATCGCATCTGGTGGCCTTGTAGAGCCAAATACCCTCGTTCCCGAGGGTATTTTTTTACGATAAACTAGTAAGGCTGTACACATTTTCTTGACTGAAGGAGGACGTGTGGCAAACGAAAACGATTACGATGGCGGCGAGATTAAGATTCTCGAAGGTCTCGAGGCCGTTCGTAAGCGCCCGGGCATGTATATCGGCTCGACGAGCGCCAGCGGTCTGCATCACCTGGTGTGGGAGATCGTTGACAACTCCGTTGACGAGGCCATGGCCGGTTTCTGCACCGAGATTCAGGTGACGGTCCACGCCGACAACTCCATCACGGTCGTCGACAACGGGCGAGGCATCCCCGTCGACGAGCACCCCATCAAAAAGATCCCGACGCTCGAGGTCGTTATGACGATCCTGCACGCCGGCGGTAAGTTCGATAACTCGGCCTACAAGGTCTCGGGCGGCCTGCACGGCGTGGGCATCTCCGTCGTCAACGCGCTGTCCAAGCGCGTGGTCGTGCAGGTGCGCCGTGATGGCAGTGTCTACGAGATGGAGTTCTCGCGCGGCAAGACCGTCAAGAAGATGGAGGTCGTGGGCACCTCGGATTCGACGGGTACCACCGTCAGCTTCTGGCCCGACGACGAGATCTTCGAGACCTGTGTCTACGATTTCGATACGCTGCACAACCGTCTGCAAGAGACGGCGTTCCTCAATAAGAATCTAAAGATTGTGCTGACCGACGAGCGCGAAGCGACTCCCCACGTGGAGGAGTTCTGCTACGAGGGCGGCATTATCGACTTCGTCAAGTTCCTCAACGACGGCAAGGAGGTCCCCGAGGCCTTTAAGGAGCCCATCTACATCGAGGGCAAATCGGATCCGGATGCGCCCGTGACCAAGATGGGCGAGGTCGAGGTGTCCCTGCAGTGGAATGCCGGCTATGGCGAGAACGTCATGTCGTTTGCCAACGACATCTACACCCCCGAGGGCGGCATGCATCTCGAGGGTTTCCGCACCGCACTCACCCGCGTGATCAACGATTACGCCCGTAAGCAGAACCTGCTCAAGGAGAAGGACGCCAACCTGAGCGGCGACGACGTGCGCGAGGGTCTTTCGGCCGTTATCTCGGTCAAGCTGCCCGACCCGCAGTTTGAGGGTCAGACCAAGGCAAAGCTCGGCAGCTCCTACATGCGCGCACTTACGCTTAAGATTGTGACCGACGGGCTGGCCGATTATTTGGAGGAGCACCCCAAGCCCGCTCGCGAGATCGTCAAGAAGGCCCAGCAGGCCTGCAAGGCCCGCAACGCTGCCCGCAAGGCGCGCGAGGCGACCCGCCGCAAGAGTCTGCTCGAGACGGCTTCGCTGCCCGGCAAGCTCGCCGACTGCTCGGTGCGCGATGCCGAGCTGACCGAGCTCTTTATCGTAGAGGGCGACTCGGCAGGCGGTTCGGCCAAGGACGGCCGTCGCCGAGACATCCAGGCGATCCTGCCCCTGCGCGGCAAGATTCTGAACGTCGAGCGCGTGGGCGACCACCGCGCATTCTCGAGCGACACCATCCAGTCGCTGATCACCGCGATCGGCTGCGGCGTCACGACGAGCGCCGGCGACGGCGGCGACTTCGATATCACCAAGGCGCGCTACCACAAGATCATCATCATGACCGATGCAGACGTTGACGGCGCGCATATCCGCATCCTGCTGCTGACGTTCTTCTACAAGTACATGCGCCCGCTGATCGATGCCGGCTATGTCTATGTTGCCTGCCCGCCCATCTTTGGCATTAAGGTGCGCAACAAGATCCATTACGTGTATCCCAACGGCCGCCAGCCCGAAGACGAGATTCTGCGTGACACCATTCAGAGCCTGGGCCTGAACCCCGACGACAACGACGAGGACGGCAAGGCCAAGGACGGCAAGATTACCAAGAAGCGCAAAGGCTATACCGTCCAGCGCTACAAGGGCCTGGGCGAGATGGACCCCAAGCAGCTTGCCTCGACGACGATGGACCCCAAGACCCGCATTTTGCAGCGCGTGTCGATCGAGGACGCCGTGGTGGCGGACCGCGCCGTGCGCGAGCTCATGGGTTCCGAGGTCGGCTATCGCCGCGAGTACATCGAGAAACATGCGCATGACGCGCGTTTCCTTGATGCTTAAGAGGAGGTAACGTGGCAGACGATATCAACAACAACGAGGGTATGGACGAGGCCGGCGACGCCGGCATGCCCGATGATCTGAAGCGCCTGCTCGCCCGCGCAGAGCAGGGCGAGGACGGCGACCCGGATTCCTATAACCCCGACGCCGAGGATGAAGAGGAAGAGGATGACGACGCCGAGCTCGAGGAGAGCTTCGGCGCGGTCGATCGTGGCGCTTCGGCCGGCGAGGACATCAACGGCGGTCAGCTCCAGATTTCGGAGTTCGGCCGCGAGATGAAGCAGTCGTTCATCGAGTACTCGATGTCGGTCATTACGGCGCGCGCCCTGCCGGACGTGCGCGACGGCCTAAAGCCGGTGCACCGCCGCATCCTGTACGCCATGAACGAGAGCGGCATCTACCCCAACCGCCCGCATAAGAAGTCGGCCTGGACGGTCGGCGAAGTTATCGGCAAGTACCATCCGCACGGTGACTCCGCGGTCTACGAGGCCATGGTTCGTCTGGCGCAGTGGTTCTCCATGCGCACACCACTCATCGATGGCCACGGCAACTTCGGCAACATCGACGGCGACGGCGCGGCGGCCATGCGTTATACCGAGAGCCGCCTGGCAAAGCCCGCCATGGAGTTGCTGCGCGACCTGCAAAAGGATACCGTCGACTGGCAGCCCAACTACGACGAGTCGCTCGCCGAGCCCGTAGCGCTGCCCGCGCGCTTCCCCAACCTGCTGGTCAACGGTAGCCAGGGCATCGCCGTCGGCATGGCCACCAATATCGCCCCGCATAACCTCACCGAGGCGATCGAGGCCACCTGCTACCTGATCGACAACCCCGACGCCACCGTCGACGAGCTCATGCAGATCATGCCCGGTCCGGACTTCCCCACCGGCGCCATCATCATGGGCAGCGCCGGCATTAAGCAGAGCTACGAGACCGGCCGCGGCTCCATTACCGTGCGCGCCAAGGCACACGTTGAGTCCACCAAGACCGGTCGCAGCCGCCTGGTCTTCACCGAGATTCCCTACATGGTCAACAAGGGCACCCTGCAGGAGAAGATTGCCCAGCTCGTCAACGACAAGCGCATCGAGGGCATCTCGGATATGCGCGATGAGTCCAACCAGAAGGGCATCCGTCTGGTCATCGAGCTCAAGAAGGGCGTCATTCCGCAGGTCGTGCTCAACAACCTGTATAAGTACACCTCGCTGCAGACGACCTTCGGCGCCAACAACCTGGCGCTCGTCAACGGCGTTCCCAAATGCCTGAGCCTGCGCGAGATGCTGCAGCACTACATTGACCACCAGGTCGACGTCGTCACTCGCCGCACCCGCTTCGACCTTAAGAAGGCCCAGGCGCGTGCCCATATCCTCGAGGGCTACCTGATGGCCCTTGACCATATCGACGAGGTCATTAGCATCATCCGCTCCTCGCAGACCGACTCCGAGGCCAGCAGCCGCCTGATCGAGCGCTTTGGCTTTACGCCCGAGCAGACCACGGCCATCCTCGAGATGAAGCTGCGCCGCCTGACCGGCCTGGAGCGCGACAAGATCCAAGAAGAGTTGGACGGCCTGCGCCGCGCCATCGCCTACTACGAGGACCTGCTGGCGCATGAGGAGAAGATCCTGGGCGTCATCAAGGAAGAGATGCGCGAGATCTCCAAGAAGTTTGGCGACAAGCGCCGCACCGAGATCAGCCAGGTTGAGAAGGACCTGGATGTCGAGGACCTCATCGCCGACGAGGACATGGTCGTGACCATCACCCACACCGGCTACGTTAAGCGTATCCCGGTGGCTGCCTACCGTGCCCAGAAGCGCGGAGGCAAGGGTGTGTCGGGCGTCAACCTCAAAGAGGACGATGTTATCGACGAGATGTTTATCGCGTCCACGCACGAGTACGTGCTGTTCTTCTCGAGCAAGGGCAAGGTCTATCGCCTGAAGGTGCACGAGCTGCCGGTGGGTACGCGCCAGGCGCGCGGTACCGCGATCGTCAACCTGCTGCCCTTTGAGGACGGCGAGAAGATCGCGAGCGTCATCAGCTGCCGCGAGTTCCCGGCCAACGAGTACCTGATGTTTGCCACTAAGAGCGGCATGGTCAAGAAGACCGTGATGAGCGCATATGACCGCAGCCGTCGCGACGGCCTGATCGCTATCAACCTGCGTGACGACGACGCGCTGCTGAACGTGCGCCGCGTGCGCGGGGGCGACAAGATTATCCTGGCCACCACCGCGGGCAAGGCGATCATGTTCTCCGAGGAGCAGGTACGCGCTACCGGTCGCGATACCAGCGGCGTTCGCGGCATTAGCATGAAGGACGGCGTGAGCGTTCTGGGCATGGAAGTCACTAACGGCAACGGCGATCTGTTCGTCATCACCGAGCGCGGCTACGGCAAGCGCACGCCGGTTGCGGACTACCCGGAGCAGAATCGCGGCGGCCAGGGCGTCTACACCATCCAAATGACCGAGCGTAAGGGTAACCTCGCGGCCATGAAGACAGTGGGCCCGCAGCACGAGCTATTCATCGTGACGGAGGGTGCGACGGTCATTCGCGTCAAGACCGACGAGATCAGCCAGACTGGCCGCGCTACCCAGGGCGTCAAGATGATGACCGTCGACGACAACGACCGCATCTGCGCCGTAGCCCGCATGACGGCCGCCAAAGAGAGGCCCGAAGGCGAAGCCACAGAAAACGGCTCTGCTTCCGAAGAAACCCCTGTCGATCTAGGCGACGGCAACGACATGCCAGAAGATCTCCTCGACGAGTAAGAGGCCCTGGCTGGTAGAAAATATCAGACCCCAAATATCGGCGGTCGGCGCACTGCGCGCCGACCGCTTTTTTGAAAACCTTGGGACTCGTGTTCGCCCCGGTCGCACGGCGGCATGTGAAGTCGATCGCGAGTTCCGCACGAGCCAGAGAGCACTTAATGTGCTCTCTGCGCGAGTCAGGACTGTCCGAGCAGGCGACTTCACATGCCGCCGTGCGACCGGGGCGAACACCCTTCAAAGATTTTCAAAAAAGTTGTTGACGCGCGCGTAACGACTCGTCTAATATATCCCTTGCGCGATGGACCTGTAGCTCAGTTGGTTAGAGCGTCCGGCTGATAACCGGGAGGTCACAAGTTCGAATCTTGTCAGGTCCACCACTTTCTTTCGCAATAAACACCCCAGCGAGAGCCGAGTCGCCGCTGGGGTGTTTATTACTGTCTCCGTGGGGGTTTAGCTCAGCTGGGAGAGCGCGGGCTTTGCAAGCCTGAGGTCAGGGGTTCGATCCCCCTAACCTCCACCATGATGGACCTGTAGCTCAGTTGGTTAGAGCGTCCGGCTGATAACCGGGAGGTCACAAGTTCGAATCTTGTCAGGTCCACCA
>WGSR01000120.1 GCA_014871545.1 Collinsella sp.
GTCAACGACCCGTCGTTGGTGTGGGAGCCCGAGACCTCGGTGGCGCTCGGCTTTGGCTTCCGCGTGGGCTTCTTGGGCCTGCTGCATATGGAGGTCGTCAAGGAGCGCCTGGAGCGCGAGTTCAATCTTGACCTCATTGCCACGAGCCCCTCGGTGGACTATCACGTGTACAAGACCGATGGCGAGATGATCGATGTCCGCAGCCCGCAGGATCTGCCCGAGGCTACGCGCATCGAGCGCATTGAGGAACCCTACCTCAAGGCAAAGATCATCTGCCCGCCTGAGTACACGGGTGCCGTCATGCAGCTCGCCATCGAGCACCGCGGCGTTACGACCGACATGATCTACCTGACGAGCAAATCGGTCGAGATGCGCTTCGATATGCCGCTTGCCGAGCTCATCTTGGACTTCTTTGACCAGCTCAAGAGCCGTACCAAGGGCTATGCCTCGCTCGACTACGAGTTCAACGAGTACCGTCCCTCCGAGCTCGTTAAGCTCGATATCTTGCTTTCGGGCGACGAGGTGGACGCGCTGTCGTTTATCGTCCATAAGGACAAGGCCTACGGTCTTGCCCGCGGCCTGTGCGACAAGCTCAAGGAGATTATTCCACGCCAGCTGTTCGAGGTGCCCATCCAGGGTGCTATCGGCAACAAGATCATTGCCCGCTCCACCGTTAAGGCGCGCCGTAAGGACGTTTTGGCCAAGTGTTACGGCGGCGATATCTCGCGAAAGCGCAAGCTGCTCGAGAAGCAGAAAGAGGGCAAGAAGCGCATGAAGGCCATCGGCTCGGTTGAGGTCCCGCAGGAGGCCTTTATGGCGATCCTCAAGGTGGACGAGTAGGTCTATGGCGCTTTGTGAATACAGTACGCGGTTGCTGGGTGCCTATGCCGAGCAGCCGTTCCTTATGGCTCCCATGGCGGGCGTAACCGATCCCGCTTATCGCATCATGTGCCGCCGCCGCGGTGCCAATCTCGCCTATAGCGAGATGGTGAGCGTGGCGGGCCTTGCCTATGCCAGCAACAAGACCTGGCGCCTGGTGCTACCGGCCGACGAGGAGCAGCAGATTTGCGTACAGCTCTTTGGCTCCAAGCCCGAGCAGTTTGCGAGTGCCGTCGCCGCCGTCGAGGAGCGTGTGGGCGATCGCCTGTCATTGATTGATATCAACATGGCCTGTCCGGCTCGCAAGGTCGTTACTAAGGGCGAAGGCTCGGCGCTTATGCGCACGCCCGACCTGGCCGAGAAGATTGTCGAGGCAGCGGTGGGCGCGGCGCATGTTCCCGTGACCGTGAAGATCCGCAAGGGTTTTTATGCCGAGGACCGCAACGCCGCAACGTTTGCCCAGATGCTTGAAGGGGCGGGCGCCTCTGCAGTTGCCGTGCACGGTCGTTGTGCCACGCAGCTCTATACGGGCCAGGCCGATTGGTCTGTCGTCGATGAGGTTGCCGACGCCGTCGAGATTCCCGTGATTGGTTCGGGTGATGTGTTCTCGGCCGAGGACGCTGCTGAGCATCTGCAAGGCTCGGGTGCCAGCGCGGTGTTTATCGCGCGCGGCATCTACGGCAATCCGTGGGTGTTCGGTGATGCTCGCGCCCTTGCGCTCGATGGCACGCCGGTGCCGGCGCGTAGCTCCGTCGAGCGCTTAGACGCCCTGCGTGAGCACCTAACGCTGACGCATGAGCTCCTGCCGCTCATGTCGCGTGCCCGTACGTACGCAAGCTGGTACTTAAAAGGCATGCCCCATGCCGCCGCTTGGCGTGCCCATGTGGTGCGCTGCTCCACGTATGAGGAGTTCATGGCGCTGGTCGACGAGATCGAGCACGATGTGGTGGCCTGCGAGGCTGCCCTTTCCGCCGGCGAATCGGTGCCCCCTCATCCGCTGGAGGCTTAAGGGTGGCCGTTACCGCGCTGTATGCGCACGTGCCGTTTTGCGCCCAAAAGTGCCGGTACTGCGACTTTGACTCGCGCAGTTTTGCTCCGTGCGACCTGAGCGCTGCGCTCGATGTCTATTTTGAGCAGTTGTTCGCGCGCCTCGATGCTTTTGGCAAGGCTGGGGCCCTCGACCAGATCCGCACCGTCTATGTTGGCGGCGGTACGCCGTCGCTGGCGGGGGAGCGCCTGGTGGAGCTGGCGCGGCGTATTCGTGCGTGGTGCGCCCCCGTTGAGTTTACCTGCGAGGCCAATCCCGAGTCGCTGACCGCCGAGCTTGCCACTGCACTTGTCAAGGTTGGTGTCACACGCGTCTCTCTGGGCGTGCAAACGCTCGGTAACACCGAACTTACTGCCATCGGCCGTATTCACGATGCCGATCGGGCGCTCGCTGCCATCGCGACGGTCAAGAACGCTGGGCTTGACGTGTCGTGCGACCTTATGTGCGGACTTCCCGGGCAGACCGCAGTGAGTTGGAAGCGCACGCTCGATGGCGTGCTGGCGGCGGCTCCGCATCATGTGTCGGTCTACCCGCTCACGCTTGAGGAGGGGACGCCCCTTTATCGCATGGCGTGCCGCGATGAGTCGCTCGAGCCCGACGAGGATTTTCAAGCTTCGTGCATGGATGTGGCGCGTGAGCGTCTGGGTGCGGCCGGCTATCATCCCTATGAGGTGGCAAGCTATGCGCTCGACGGCCATGAGTGCGCCCATAACATTGCCTACTGGACCGGACGGGGCTACCTGGGCCTGGGTCGTTCCGCCGCGGGCATGCTCGACGCCGAGGATTTCGACCGTCTTGTAGGTTTGTTCCCCGGCGTGTCTTCTCGAGGCGATTCGTACCGCGTGCGTCTGGTGCAACGTGACGATGTCGCGACGGCGTTCGAGGCCGAATATCTGTCGCAGCGCGAGGCTGCGGCCGAAGACCTGATGCTTGCTTGTCGCATGACGCGCGGTGTCGCGTCCGACCTTTTGGTTCGCGCGGCTCGTGTCATCCCGGCCGATGAGCTGGCAGCTGCCTGCGATCGCGCGCTCGAATTGGGTCTTGCCACTTGGGTGCCCGAGACGCTCGGGGTCCATGAGGGGCCTTTCACTTCGGCAGATGTCGTCGCGCGCTATGTTCGAGCTCGTCTGGCGCCGACACACTTGGGCTGGCTCGATGGAAATGTTCTGTTCGAGCTGTTTTGGGATCTAGCTTAGGCCGCTCGGGTAGAATTACCGGAATATATACGCTGCTGTGAGCAGGAGGTTGCCGCGCATGGCGACGATGAACGAAAAAGATTATTACGAGATTCTGGGTGTCTCCAAGGACGCCACCTCGCGTGATATTCAAAAGGCCTTTCAGCAAAAGGCCCGCAAGCTCCATCCGGACGTCAACAAAGAGCCGGATGCCGAGGAAAAGTTTAAAGAGGTTTCCGAGGCCTACGCCGTGCTTTCGGATGAGCAAAAACGTGCGCGCTACGACGCCATGCGCTCGGGCAATCCCTTTGCCGGTGCTCCTACGGCTTCGCCCTATGGTGGCGGCTACGCCGGCAACACAGGCTATGGCAATCCCTTTGAGGGCGGCTTTCCCTTTGGTGGCGCCTGGGGCCAGCAGCGTCGCGGCCAGGCTGCCTACAATCCCGAGAACGGCGCCAATGTGGTCGTCGATATCAAACTTGACGCCAAGGAGGCCAAGGGCGGTGCCCGCAAGACCGTCCGCTACACGCGTTTCGATACATGCGGACATTGCGGCGGCTCGGGTTCTGTCTCCTCCGAGCATGCCCATACCTGCCCGAGCTGCGGCGGCCGCGGCCACATCGACGTCGACCTGTCCTTCCTGTTTGGTGCGGGCACGTTTCAGTCAGTCTGCCCCGAGTGCGGCGGTTCCGGTAAGGTCGTCGCCGACCCCTGCCCCGATTGCGGCGGCAGCGGGCGGACCCGTGTGACCTCCGAGCAGACAATTGAGTTTCCTGCCGGCACGCACGATGGCGACGAGGTCCGCATTAGCGGCATGGGGCATGCTGGCACCAACGGTGCCGCGGGCGGCGACCTGGTCGGCCGCGCCCATGTTGAAGCCGAGCGCTTGGAAGGCAAAGCTCGTACCGGTTTTTACCTGATGGGCATCGTGGCGCCGTTTTTGGTGCTGTCGGCCATTTCGGGCGTGTTCTCGGCCTTTGCCGTGATGTGCTTTATTCCGTTTACCATGGGCCTGTTTATGGTGCTTTCGGACGGTGTGCTTCATCGTAGTCTGCTGTGGTGGAAGCGCGGTGCGATGCAGTTTGCCAACGGTTTTGCCAACGGCTTCATGTTCGCGCTCGTGTCGGTTTGGTTCGCGAGCTGCTCGCAACGTGCCATGCTTTCGCCCTACGCAATGCAATAACACCAAACCCTCTGTTTGCGGTCGGCCCAGCTTGGGTATAGGACGCACTGTGACAATAATGAAAGTCGGAAGGATTCGGTCGTGTCGGAAAATAGGGATTACTACGAGGTGCTTGGCGTCGACAAGGATGCCGACGCGCGGACGATTAAGCGTGCGTTTCTAAAGAAGGCCCGTACCGTACATCCGGATGTTTCGGACGACCCCGATGCCGAGGCCAAGTTCAAGGAGCTCAACGAGGCCTATTCCGTTCTTTCCGATGAGCAGAAGCGTGCTAACTACGACCGTTACGGCACTGCTGACGGCCCTGGTGGTTCGGGTTACGTCGATATCAACGATATCTTTGGTGGCATGGGCATGGACGACTTGTTCTCGTCGTTCTTTGGCGGCGGTGCCGGCGGTGGCGCCCGCAGCCGTCGTGAGCGTCGTCGCGGACGTGACATGGCCCTCTCGCTTTCGGTGACCCTTGAGGAGGCGGCGCTCGGCTGCAAAAAGACGATCAGTTATGACCGCCTTGCTCCTTGCGAGGACTGTAATGGCACCGGTAGGGCAGAGGGCGCACAGGAAAAGCAGTGCGGCCGCTGCCACGGTACGGGCTATGTCACGACGGTTCAGCGTTCGTTCCTGGGCCAGGTTCAGTCTTCCTCGCCTTGCCCCGACTGCCATGGCGAGGGTACGGTTATCGACCATCCCTGCGAGACCTGCGACGGTCAGGGCCGCACGCCTTCGCACGAAAAGATCGACATCGATATTCCCGCCGGCGTTTCGACCGGTCGCCAGCTGCGCGTGAGCGGCTTTGGCGAGGCCGGCCTTCGCGGCGAGCTCTCGGGCGACCTGATTGTCAACGTGCGTGTTGCCGACCATGAGCGCTTTAAGCGCAACGGTGACGACCTGTACCTGGTGAGCGATATCTCGATTGCGCAGGCTGCGCTCGGCTGCGAGATCGAGGTCGAGGGCATTATGCCCGACGA
>WGSR01000121.1 GCA_014871545.1 Collinsella sp.
AACTCGCCCATGATGCCCGTATAGAGCGCCATGTTGCAAAACGTAATGCCGCCGATGATAGACACGGAGCTCAGACCCAGGAAGTTATCGTTAAAGAAATATGCCACGCCTAGGCCGAGAGCCGCTGCGACGACCAGCTTGGGAATCAGCACGACGATGCCGGTCTTGATGGCGCCCGGCGTGGACTTGAAGCTGATGCCGGCGCCCACAAACAGCAGGATCGCGGCGACGATGGTATTGGAGCCACCGCGGCAGGCAGCCGTAAAGAAGCCGCCGATCTCAAAAACCTGCGGGCAGAAGGTGTTGAGCAAAAGACCGACGATCATCGGATAGATCATGATGTCGCCCGGAATGCGCGGGACCTTGAATTTCTTTTGCTCGTTGGTGGTTGCTTCCTGTGCCATGAAACCCCATTTCCGCTGACGGGGTACAAAAGCCCACGTCACGCTTTGCTACAGTAAAGTTTGACCATGGTACCAGAAGAAATAGACCAGCTCGGTGAAAAATCCGACAAGTTGGGATGGAACGAGATTCGGCGCCCGCGACGCCACCCCTATATAAGGCTCAAGACAATATAGAGTACGATGCCCGAGACGCAGCACCACAGCATCGATTTTGTCTTGACCGCCACGACCACGACGCCGGCGGCCGCAATCCAGGGAACCAAGGCAGGCCAGAGTCCCGCGTCGAACGCGCCGGGGCTCACCAAGTCGTTGGCGACCAGCGCGGCAAAGGCAGCGGGCGGGATATAGCCCAGGGCCTCGGTAATGCGGGGCGACAGGGTCCGCCCGCGCAAGGCGAACGCCGGCGCGATGCGAAAGAACGCGATAGCAGCCCACGACGACAGCCACAGAACCAAGAACTCGTTAACGGGCATCGCGGGCACCTCTTCCGTCAAATACAGCATCGCACGCCAACGCAATGGCAATGCCGGCCACGACGCTTGCCGGCACGGCAATATTCGTGAGGCCCAAGAACTTGCATACGGCGACGGACACCGCGCCCGAAACCGCCGCGACAACGTTGCCGCGCGACAGCCGCTGCGAAAAGAGCAGGCAGATAAAGAGCGAGGTGCAGACAAAGGCTGCAATGGCGGTGGGAACATCGACAACGGCGCCGACGATGGCGCCCATCGTACACGAAACGCCCCATGTTGCGATGAGGATCACGTTGAGCACAAAGGACTCGCGCGGGCCCCAATCCTCCCCTTCAACCAACTTGGCAAGCGAGATGCCATATGCCTCCTCGGTAAGTGTCGCGGCAACAACCAGCGTCTGACACTTCGAGGCACCCCTCAGATGCGGCGCGATCGATGCCGAGTAAAGCGCAAAACGCGAGGAGACGGCGGCGACGCTCGCGACGATCGATGCTGCAGGCACACCCGCCAGCCACAGGTTGCAGATCATAAACTGCCCGCTGCCCGTCACAAACGTGCTGCTCAGAGCAAAGACCATCCAGGGCTCCATTCCCGTCTGCCCCATGATCATTCCGCACGGCGCGCCTATTGCAACATAGGTAAGCATCACCGGCCAGACGGTTCTAACGATTTTGAGCACCATACGCTTCTCACCCTGACAAGGTCTCCGAGCCGCATGTAGCGATACGGCAGAATCATCATCCGACAGCAACCGAGTTCACCTACAATTGCCACCGGATCGAAAGACACAACTTTTTAGGAAGTCATTATGACAGCTATCGATCGAGACCGGGCGCGCGCGGCCTTCAAAAGCTACACCGATGCCTACGACGCCACCAACCCACGCATCGCGCTCAAAATCGAGCATACGTACCACGTGGCCGAGGCATGCGATGCCGTAGCGCGCGAGCAGGGCTGGTCGTCAGAAGATATTGACCTGGCATGGCTTTGCGGCCTGCTACACGATATGGGCCGCTTTGAGCAGCTGCGACGCTGGGACACCTTTAAGGACGCCGAGAGCATGAGCCATGCGGCGCTGGGCATCGAGGTCCTCTTTGGCGAGAATCCCGCCGATGCACCCGCCACGACAAACATCCGTGACTTTATCGAAACCGGTGCGCATGACGAGCTCATCCGAGCGAGCATCGCCTATCACAGCGACTTTCGCCTGCCGGCACAACTCGACGAGCGTACACGGTGCTTCTGCGATATCGTGCGCGATGGTGACAAGATCGACATTATGCGCACCATCGCCGACAGCACCGTCGACACCATCCTCAAGGTGGACGAGAAGACGTTTCTCGGCAGCCGTTTCTCGTCGCCGACACTTGCCGTTTTTGACGAGCACCGCTGCGTCGCACGCGATGAACGCAACGAGCCCGCAGACTACCTGGTGGGACTCATCTGCTTTATGTTTGAGCTCGTCTATCCAGCGAGCCGCGCGCTGGCGCGCGAGCAGGGCGATATCTACCGCCTGCTCGACGCACCCTTTGGCATTACGCGCCCCTTTACCAATCCCGCCACGCAAGCGACCTGGGAGCGCCTAAAGGACGAGATGCGCGACTGGCTGGCGCGTGCCTAGCGCTCAAGCTGGGCCAGCAGCTCCTCGACGACCTCGACGGCATCACCGACAACCTTGTACTGGGCAGCACCAAAAATGGGGGCATCCGGGTCCTCGTTGATGGCGATGATGCACTCCGCCCCACCGATGCCGGCAAGATGTTGGATGGCGCCCGAAACACCGATACTCACGAGAAGCCTGGGCGAAACCGATACGCCCGTCTGGCCAATCTGGTGGCGATACTCCAGCCAACCCGCCTCCACGACGGGACGCGTGCAACCAAGCTCGGCACCCAGGGCATCGGCGAGCCTTCGCATCAGGGGCAGATTCTTCTTGGAGCCAATGCCGCGGCCCACCACGACCAAGCGCTCGGCATCGGCAATCGAAGCCTGCTGCCCCCACTCCTCGGCGGGAATCGAGATCTCGACACGGGCCTTAACGTCTTCCGCAAGCATCACCTGGGTGATCGTGCCGGAGCGGCCGTAGTCGAAGTCGTGAGCCTTAAAGATGCCGGGACGAACCGTTGCCATCTGCGGACGGTGGTTGGGGCAAATGATGGTGGCCATCAAGTTGCCGCCAAACGCCGGGCGCGTCTGCTGCAGTAGGCCCGACTCCGCATCCATCGAAAGCACGGTGCAGTCGGCCGTAAGACCCGTCTGCAAACGCACGGCAACGCCGGGTGCCAGTTCGCGACCAAAAGCGGTCGCACCATATAGGATGGCCTCGGGTTTGCGTTCGGCTACCAAATCGCAGATCAAGCGGGCGTAGACCTCCGCATCGTTTTGGCGCAGGCGCTCGTCGCGACAGGCCAGGACTTCGTCGGCGCCCGCGCAAACCAGATGCTCCAGGTCCCCAAGCGAGCCCTCGGGGCTTATGCCGACCAGTGCCACCAGACGGCAGCCGCGAGCATCGGCAAGCTCGCGCCCCTTGCCCATGAGCTCGTAGGCCACGGGAGCCACGGCATCGTGCTCGTCAGTCTGCACGAAGACCCAAATGTCTCGATATGCATCAAGGTCCACCGTACCAGCGGCCTCATCACGCTCGATCGAGATAGCGTTGACGGGGCAGGCGTCGACGCACCCACCGCATAGGATGCAGCCGTCGGTTACGCGGGCGCATCGGCTGGGTCGCTCGCCTTCCACTACGATGCCGCCCGAGGCACAGGCGCGAACGCAGCGACCGCAGCCGATACAGGCTTCGCTATCGATAATCAGTCCGCTCATCTATGCCATCCCCTCGATAATCTTGGCAAGCTTTGCCGCCTGCTCGGACGCCGTCCCCTCAACGGTCTCGCACGTTTGGTCACGGTCGGGCACAAACGAGCGCACGACCTGTGTCGGCGACCCGGCAAGGCCGCAACGCGCGGGGTCGGCGTTCACGTCGGCGGCACTGACCACGCGCGCGTCCGCCTCCTCCGCCGCACGAATACCGGCAATACTTGGCATACGCAACTGGCCAATCTCCTTGGCAGTCGTCATCGCGCACGGCATCTCAAGATACACCGTCTCCTCGCCGGCATCGCATCCGTGAACGAGCGCCAGCGAGCCACACGTCGTAAAGCCCGCGCTTTGCACGCAGCTCACGTCGGTCACGCAGGGAATCTCAAAGGCACCGGCAAGCTCGGGACCGATCTGGGCCGTATCGCCATCCACCGCCATCTTGCCGCAGATGAGCAGGTCGAAGTCCTCGTCGAGCGCTTCGATGCCGCACTTGAGGGCGTAGGTGGTTGCCAGGGTATCGGCACCTGCAAAGGCGCGATCGGTCAGCAGCAGCGCGTCGTCGGCACCGCGGGCGATGCAGTCGCGCAGCAGTGACTCGGTCGCGGGGATGCCCATCGACACCACCGTCACGCGCACATCCATGCCAAAGCCGATAAAGTCGTCCTTCAGCGCCAGCGCGCATTCCAAAGCACTCGCGTCAAAGGGATTAATGACCGCCTGCTTGCCATCGCGCACGATGGTATTGGTCTTGGGGTCCATCTTGACCTCGGTGCTGCCCGGCACGGCCTTGACGCACACCACCATATGGAAATCGCTCATCTTCACGCGCCCCCTTTCTGGACGAGCTCATCCAAGAGCTTCTCCGAAAACAGGTTACCGCGACCCAGCTGCCCGTCAGGATCGAGCTGGAGCTTGAGCCGCGCCGACTCGACCATGGCCTCGTGACCGTACATCGTCTCCAAGAAGCCCGCCTTGATCTTGCCGACGCCGTGTTCTGCGGAGACGGCGCCGCCCATGACCGTGACCTCGGAAGCCCACTGGGCAAAGAGTTCTCCGCCGCGGCGATAATCCTGCGCATCGCGCGGCAGAATGTTCACATGCAGATGGTTGTTACCGATGTGCCCCCAGGCGGCAGATTCAAGCCCACTTTCGGCCAACGTGCGGCGATAGAGGGCCACGACATCGGCCAAGTGCGCGTTGGGCACCGACATGTCCGAACCCAGTTTGGTGATGGTGGGATCCATGCGGCGGCGCTCGTCGATGAGCATGTTGACGCTCTCGGGCACCGCATGGCGGAAGAATCGCTGACACTCGCGATCGACCTCGGTGCGCGCGACCCATGTCGCATCGTCACTGCCGCCCGCAAGCTCCAGTACCCACCCCAAGTGATACAGCTCCTCAGTCGCCTGAACTTCGTCGTCGCAGTCGAGCTCCACGTAGACACAGACCTTGGCCTCTTTGTCGAGCGCAGGCAGCGAGGCGAACGCGGTCGACTGTTCACGCTGACGACGCAGGATATCCAGGGCGCCCGCATCGAAATATTCGAT
>WGSR01000122.1 GCA_014871545.1 Collinsella sp.
GGAACAGCATGCCGCGGCCGACATAGCGCTTGGCGATGGAGACGACCAGACGAAGGTTTGCGCTGATGAGCGCCTGCTTGGCTTCGAGGCCCACGTTCTCAATGCGCGTAAGACGACGCATCTCGGCACGCGTGAGTTCGAACTCACCAGCATCGGCAGCCTCGAGCTTCTCGGTGGCCTCGAGACCGGCCTCGATCTTCATAGCCAGATCGACCTCTTCGGAGGCGGTCAACAGGTCGACCTTGCCGATCTCCTTGAGGTACATACGGACCGGGTCGCCGGTCAGCATCACCGTGGAGGCATCGATGCCGCGCACGCGGGAGCGTGAACGGGACGTGCGCACGGTGCGCTTCTTCTTGTTCTTGGAAGAACCCATCTCAGCGTCGGCCTGACGGGCCATCTTGAGCTCGTGATCGTCGAGCGAGCCGGAATCGTGCTCGTCGTCGTCATCGAAATCGTCGGTATCGGTATCGGTATCGGTATCGTCATCGTCGACACCCATGGGGGCGTCGTCGTTACCGCTCGCGGAGATAATCTGGATGCCGCTGTTGCGCAGCGCGGAATACACCGCGGTGAGCTGCTCGTCAGAAACATCGATATCCTTCAGGGCGACCTGAATCTCGTCCTCGGTTACCGAAGTCCTGTTTGAGCCGTTGCCCATGAGCTTTGCAACGTAGGATTCCAGCCCAGTACCCGTGCTCTCAGTCTTTTTTGGCACAGATTCTCCCTTCATAGTCCACAGGACTCAATACTTTAGCACACACATTGACGTCTATACCCAAAAAGAAGACTGGATATAGGCGAGAATACGCTGGTTGACCACAACATCTAGGCTTGTTCGGTGCCCGCGGCCTCCAGGCCGATCAAACGGAACGGGTCCGCCACGCCGCCGATCGACTTTTGCAGTTCGCGTTGACGTTGCGAATCCTGCGCGGCCTGCACGGTCAGCGCGCGACGGGCCTCATCATCGAGTGAACGGTCCTGGCGCAGCTTGGCCTGTGCGGCACGCATGCGACGCTTGATGGTGTAGAGCTCAAGCGTATCAAGCATAAACACGATGTTCGTCTCGGTGGGGTGCTTGCTCGTCG
Source organism: Collinsella sp. (assembly GCA_014871545.1). Classification (GTDB taxonomy): domain Bacteria; phylum Actinomycetota; class Coriobacteriia; order Coriobacteriales; family Coriobacteriaceae; genus Collinsella. The sequence continues at coordinate 1,089 of WGSR01000122.1, forward strand.
CCGAGATGCGCCCGGCACTCACAAGCGTTGCCGCATCGGGACACACTGAGCGCGCCGCATCCATGCAGGCTGCAGGATCGGTTCCCGGCGGCGTTGCCAGAACGGCCCATGCAATGGACTCGTGACGCGGGTCAACCCACTCGATGGAGCAGATGCGGTCGGCATACGTGCGGAACAGGTCGGGGTAGCTCGTGAGCATCGTCAACAGCTCGCGCTCCCCTGCCAAGGACTTGCGTTCAAGATCGGTAAGAACCATCGGCGCCGCCGCAGCCGGTGCGCCCGAACCGTCAGCCACAGGCACAGCGCCCATACCATCAGGCACATCGATCGGCGGCAGGTCGTCGACGACCTCCACGGGCGCGGCGCCGTAGGCATCGAGCGGGACGTAGTCGTACGGCTCTTCTTCGACCGGCGCGGACACCGGCGGCGTCGCGCCCGATGCCCAAGCACCGCGACCGGCATCGCGAGAACCCGACGCCCGACCGCCCGCGCTACCGGACAGCTCAGTCTGTGCCCGCTGGCGCTCATAGTTCTGCTCACGACGTCGTTCCGCATCCTCGCGCTTGGCGACATCGCGAAACACACGACCCGAGCTCGCGCGCACCGTCTCCAGATCCAAACCCAGCAGATCGGCAATCTGGATAAAGTACGTGTCGATCATATAGCTATCGCGCAGCGGATAGATAAGCGTCAGCGCATCTTCCAGCGCCTTGGCGCGACCGCCCGGCGTGCTAATATCGCTCGACTCCTGCAGCGAACGGTACACAAAGTCCATAAGCGGCTCGGCCGCGTCGATGCGCGCCTGCAGCTCCTGGCCGCCGTGCGCCGAAATAAACTCCATAGGGTCGTTGCCGTCGGGCAGCACCACGCAGCGCAGGTCCATAGAATCCTGCTCGATAAACTGAATCGCACGGCGAGCGGCCTTTTGGCCGGCGGCGTCACCATCGAACATGTACACGATGCGCTTGGCAAAGCGGGTGAGCGTCTTGACATGATGCTCCGTGAGCGCGGTGCCCAGCGTGGCGACAACGTTTTTAATCCCCGCCTCCCAGCAGGCGATGCAATCGGTATAGCCCTCCACCACGATGGCGGTATCCTGCGCGACGATAAACTCCTTGGCCCAATTAAAACCGTAGAGGTTTCGCTTTTTATGAAACACGCTCGTCTCGGCGGTGTTGAGGTACTTAGGCTGGCCGTCGCCCATAATGCGACCGCCAAAGGCAATGTTGTGACCCTGCTCGTCAAAGATGGGGAACATCACGCGGTCGTAAAAGCGGTCGGCAAGCTGCCCGCGCCCGCGACTCACGGCAACGTTGGCGTCGATCATCTCCTGCGGGGTAAAACCCGCCTGGGACAGGTGCGACACCAGCGCGTTACGGCCCGGTGCAAAGCCCAGGCAGTAGCGGCGACAGACATCTCCGCCCATGCCGCGGCTGGCAAAGTACTCGCGCGGACGGCCGTCCTTACCGCGCATGAGCATGGTGTGGTAGAACTGGGCGGTCTCGGCGCACAGATCGTAGATGCGGGCACGTTTGGTGCCGCGCTCGCGGCGATCTCCGGTGTCATGCAGCTCAATACCCGCGCGATCGGCCAAGTAACGGATTGACTCGGGAAAGCTCAGGTTCTCGCGCTTCATGATATACGTGAAAACGTCGCCACCCTCGCCGCAACCAAAGCAATGCCACACCTGCGTGGCGGGGATAATGTGGAAGGACGGCGTCTTCTCGCCATGGAAGGGGCAGCATCCCCAAAACTCATGGCCGCGAGGCTTGAGCTCGACCGTTTCCTGCACGATGGCAACCAGGTCAGACGCAGCGCGTACCTGGTCTTTTTCCTCATCGCTAATCACGGATGCTCACCCCCTGATCGCCCAAGTTGTGACGAATATCCTCGATATTACCCTCGACGGTCGCGATCAACTCATCCAGCGAATCGAACACACGCGAGGGACGCAGCCAGCGCGTAAACGCCAGCGAAACGGAAGCGCCGTACAGGTCGCCCGTATAACCAATTAAATTAGCCTCGAGATGCGCAGATGCCGCATCGTCAGCATACGTTGGCGGCAGGCCGACGTTCACAGCAGCGGGCCACGCGGTGTCATCGACCAGCACCAGACCCTCATACACGCCATCGGCTGGCACCTGAATGCCGTCGGGAACCTGCAAGTTTGCCGTGGGAAAGCCCATGCCAGAACCCTCGTGACGGCCGCGAATAACACCGCCACGCACCATATACGGACGGCCGAGTAACCCAGCAGCAAGCTCCACATGGCCCTGTCCCAGCTCATGACGGATGCGGGTGGCGCAAATGGCCTCACCGCCCTCGCAAAGCAAGTCGTGCCCGTATACGTCAACGCCGCGCTCGGCACCCCAGGCGCGCATCTCGGCAACACCAGAAGCACCGCCACGACCCAGCCTAAAGTCACTGCCAACGCGAATCGAGCGAATGTCGACCAGACGCGATACCAGCGAGAGAAAAGCAACATGGTCAAGCGCCGCAACCACAGGCGTAAAGGGAACGGCCACCACCGCATCGACCCCGGTTTGAGCCAGGGCATGCAGACGGTCGGCCGTCGTCATCAATTTTTGAGCGGGCAACGGACTCACCACGACGTCCGGATCAGGATCGAAGGTGACCACGACCGCTTTGCTGCCGTGATCATGTGCATCGCGAATAACCGCTTCGATCAGCTCTTGGTGCCCACGATGCACGCCATCAAACACGCCAATAGCGATCGACGCGGCACCCAAGAACTCGCGCCCATCAAAAGCATCGGCAGAAACGATACGGGCCTCATCCAACTCACCCGCGAAAAAGATACGCGCGAGCTCGCGGGGCGCCAGCATCATCGAACACCGCCGATCGCCTGCGGAAAGACGTGCTCCATAACAAAGCGGCCGCCCTCGATACGGGCGAGCGCCTTCAATCCCCCATCGAGCACGAGCGCGAACGGCGCCTTCGCCGTATCGAAGTCCGCAAGCGCACGTTCAATGGGAATGCGGCGACCAAAAAGCAGGTCGTCTGCAAGATTTCCCGGCAAGTCAACACGCGTGGCGCCCAGGGCCGCAATGGGATCCAGGGCAAAGCCAGCCGCGGACTCGGGAGAAAGCTCCTCGACCGCATGACAAGCGCCAATGGAAACAACACCGGAGGCCGTGCGGCGCAGCGCGGAAATATGAGCGGCGCTATCGCAAGCACGGCCCAGGTCGCGAGCGAGCGCACGGATATAGGTGCCCTTGCTCACTGAGAACGCCACGGTCCACACACACGTATCACCCTCGCCGCCCACGGCGATCAGGTCGGCGGCATAGACCTTAACGGGGCGCGGAGGTAGGTCCACCACATTGCCCTCGCGAGCAGACTTGTAGGCGCGAACACCATTGACCGAGATAGCCGAAAACGCCGGCGGCACCTGCATCTGCGGACCCAGCATGGCGGCCAAGCGCTCACGGGCATAGGCAGGATCGCGGAGCTCGTTGGCAACAGCCACCGTGCGGACCGCTTCGCCCTCCGCATCATCGGTATTGGTCTCGGCACCAAACGAGATGTCGGCGACGTAGCTTTTGGTATCGAGAGTTAGCATGCCCAGTAGACGAGTGGCCTGGCCCACACCCACCACCATGACGCCGGATGCCATGGGGTCGAGCGTGCCGGCATGGCCGACGCGCCGCTCATGGAGGGCGCGCCGGCATTGCGAGACCACGTCATGGGACGTGCAGCCCACCGGCTTATCGACGGCGAGTAGCATATTCAATTGAGAAGGCGTTCGACGAGCCATGTACCATCCAATTAGTTAGAGCTCGACGGTCACCGAAGCGGGATCCTCCCCCACCAGCTCGGCCAGCATGGGAAGTGCCACGGCGAGCGTCTCGCGAATCGTTCCGTTGTTGGAAAAGCCGGCGGCGGCATGATGCCCGCCACCGCCAAAGTTGGCAGCAATCTCGGACACATCGAGGTCGCCCTTGGAGCGCAGGTTGCCACGCACCTTGGTATCGCCCTCAATGCCCTTTAAGAACATGCAGACCTCGACGCCCATCACCGAACGCACCACATCGACCAGGCCGTCGCACTCGTCCGAGGTGACGCCGCAGGCCTCGAGGTCGCTCTGGTA
>WGSR01000123.1 GCA_014871545.1 Collinsella sp.
GCAAAGTGCGTCAGACGGAACGGAGCGCGGTCGCGAGCGCAGCTGGCGATGAGGTCGGTGAGCTCGTTGAGCTTGCGCGAAAGGGCGAGCTCGGTCGGGTCGGTCAGCAGCGAGTAATCGACGTTCTCACCGATGGCCTTGGCGGCGACGGCCTTCATGCCCATCTCGTCAGCCTGCTCGGGCGTAACGTCAGCGGCACGGCGCAGGATGGAGCACACGCGGGCGTGAGCGTACTGCACGTAGTACACCGGGTTGGAGTTGTCGCGCTTCTTGACGGCCTCAATATCGAAGTCGACCATCTGGTTGGAGCTCTTGGAGATGAGGGTGTAACGGGCAGCGTCGGAGCCGACCTCGTCGACGAGCTCCTGCAGGGTCACCATGGTGCCCTTACGCTTGGACATACGGACGGGCTTGCCGTTGCGCAGCAGGTTGACGAGCTGGCCCAGCAGAACCTCAAACTTGCCGGGGTAACCCAAGGCATCGCAGACGCAGCGGACGCGCTCGATGTAGCCGTGGTGGTCGGCGCCCCAGATGTCGATGACGTGGTCGACGCGCTGGAACTTATCCCAGTGATAGGCAACGTCGGAGGCGAAGTAGGTGTACTCGCCGTCGGACTTGATCAGAACGCGGTCCTTGTCATCGCCCAGGTCGGTGGAGCGGAACCACAGGGCGCCGTCCTTGGTGTAGAGATAGCCCATCTTGTCGAGCTTCTCAAAAGCGCGGTCGACGGCGGAGGTGCCGGCGGTCTCGCCCTCGGTGTCCTTCACATACAGCGAGCGCTCGGAGAACCAACGATCGAAGTCGCAGTTAACGGCATGGCAAAGGTCGCGCATGTTGTCGACCATCTTTACATAGCCGCGCTCGCGGAAGCTCTCCATGCGCTCCTGCGGATCGGCGTTGACCCACTTATCGCCGTCGGTGCGCCAGAACTCGGCGGCCTCGTCGATGATGTAGTCGCCGCCGTAGGAGTCCTTGCCCAGGGTCTCGGCAAAGTTGTCCTGATACGGATGGGTCTCGGGATGCTCGTCGTTCTCGTCGGCAACAAAGGCGTCGCGGTCGGCGATCAGCAGCTTGTGAGCCTCGTCGATATCCACGCCCTGTTTGGCGATGATGTCGGCAAGCTGCATATAGCGCGTGCTGATGGAGTTGCCGAAGGTGTTCATCTGAGAGCCGTGGTCGTTGATGTAGAACTCACGCTGGATGTCGTAACCGGCGTGATCCATAACGCGGCAGAGCGAGTCGCCCAGCGCGGCCCAGCGGCCGTGGCCGATGTGCATGGGGCCGACGGGGTTGGCGGAAACGAACTCGACCTGGGTCTTCAGGCCACCACCGACGTTGGACTTAGCGAAGTCCATACCCTTCTCGCGAGCCTCGCCAAAGATGGCATTCTTGACGGCAACGGAGAGGTAGAAGTTGATGAAGCCGGGGCCTGCGATCTCGACCTTCTCGATCGCGGGGTCCTCGGGCATATGGGCAACGATGGCCTCGGCGATCTTGCGCGGGGCGCAGTGGGCCAGCTTGGCGGACTTCAGGGCCATGGTAGAGGTCCACTCGCCATGAGAAGTGTCAGCCGGTCGCTCGATAGCGCAATCGTCAAGTTCAAATGCGGAAAGGTCGCCGGCCTCCTGGGCCGCAGCAAGCGCAGCGCGTACCAGCTCTTCAATCTTCTCGGGCATAGATCCTCCTTGTGTTAAAGCCCCCGAGCTCTTGGTCACTCGTAGGGCAAAAGCCAGAGTTTGTAGCACTCTATCACAAGCGACGGGCACTGTCGCAGGGTAAAGCTAATAGATATTGCATATGCACAAAAATGACTACAGCTTGTATGGAGTCACTCAAAGATGCCGGTCTGCCTGCAGATTATGCAGGCGTTGAAAATGCATAAAGGTGTGAATGAGCTGCGTCTGTTATCGAATACTCTTACCTATCAGAGTTGTGTGCTTTTCCTGCATAAAGTACGGGTTTGCGCACGTCAGCGTGTTATTCTAGACATACGTAAATTCGTATAAGTTGGAGGTAGCATGTTCTCAATCGGTCAACACGTCATTCATCCGGGCCAGGGAGTCTGCACCGTCGTCGGTTTTAGGGACGACACACCGCAGCCCATGCTGCTGCTCGAGACCAAGCAGGGACATGCGCAGACGATCCTCATGTACCCCGTGGCGCAGGCCGACCGTCTGCACGCCGCCATCTCTCAGCAAGATGCCGAGCACCTGCTGAGCCACTATGACGAGCTGGAGTGCGACACCTTTACCGAGCGCAACAGCTCGCTTGAGGAGACACACTTTAAGCAGCAGCTCAAGCTGGGCGCGCCCGAGACGGTCCGCGTGGCAAAGACCATGATGCACCGCATCCGCCAGGCCGAGGAAGCTGATAAAAAACCCAGCTCCTACTACATGCGCGTACTCAAGGAGGCCAAACGCCGCTCCATCGAGGAGTTCGCCGTGGCCCTTGGCGTCACCGAGGAGGCCGCCGAAGCCCGCCTAGCCCAAGCCGCCCTCAACTAACCCATCCGCGCCAAAAACCACCACAAAGGGAACAGGCACCTTTGTGGTGGTTTTCTTGTTCTAGTAGTATTCATTCTTATCGATACCCACGAGCACAAGGAGTCTCTTATGGCAGAGCCGCTTACCGCCGGAATCACCCGCGACCGCGCGTTCGAACTGCTCAATGAGCACAACAAGGACCCGTTCCATATCACCCATGGCGAGACGGTCGAGGGCACTATGCGCTACTTTGCGCGCGAGTTCGACCCCGAGAACGAGGAGTTTTGGGGCATCGTCGGTCTGCTGCACGACCTGGATTGGGAGGAGCATGAGGACGACCCCATTAACCACACCATCTATGCTGCCGAGATTCTTGAGGGCGAAGGTGCGTCTCCCGAGCTCATTCGCGCCATCCAGACGCACACGTCGGACTTCAACACCTCACTACCCAAGCCCGAGCTGCAGATGGAAAAGATCCTGTTTGCCTGCGATGAGCTCACCGGCCTGATCGGCGCTGCCGTCATCATGCGCCCGAGCAAGAGCGTTATGGACTTTACGACCAAGTCGCTCAAGAAGAAGTTCAAGGACAAACGCTTTGCCGCCGGCTGCTCGCGCGACGTGATTTCGCAGGGCGCCGAGATGTTGGGCTGGGAGCTCCCCGAGCTCTTTGACCGCACCATCGCGGCCATGCAGTCCTTCGCCCCCGACCGAGATACCTTCCAGGCCTAACCGTCAACGCCACCTAAAACCACCACAAAGGGGACAGGCACCTTTGTGGTGGTTTTTGTTTGCGCGGGCGTTAGGGGCGGACCTGGCCGGTGCCGCGGAGCTTGTATTTGTAGGTGGTGAGGGCCTCGGCGGCAAAGGGGCCACGGGCGTGGAGTTTTTGGGTCGAGATGCCGATCTCGGCGCCCAGGCCAAACTCGCCGCCGTCAGTGAAGCGAGTGCTGGCGTTGGAGTACACGGCCGAGGCATCGACAGCATCGAGGAAGCACTCGCAAGCATCCGTGTCCTCGGCAACGATGGCCTCGGAGTGCATCGTGCCGTAGCGATTGATGTGTGCGATGGCCTCGTCCTCGTTTGCCACGACCTTCACGCTCATCTCGAGAGCCAGGTACTCGCGACCCCAGTCCTCCTCAGTCGCGGCGACGTAGTCATCGCCCTCCACAAAGCCGGCGTCGGCGCATGCGGCGCAGGTTGCCTCGTCGCCGTGAATCAGCACGCCGTGGTCATGCAGCACGGTCACGACCGCGGGCAAAAACGCATCGGCCACAGCACGGTCGACCAGCAGCGACTCGGCGGCATTGCACACGCCTACGCGCTGGGTCTTGGCATTAACGATAATGTTGAGCGCCTTATCAAAGTCGGCGGATTCATGCACGTAGATGTGGCAGTTGCCCGTGCCCGTCTCGATCACCGGCACAAGCGACTCGCGCACGCAGCGCTGGATCAGGCCTGCACCTCCGCGCGGAATGAGTACGTCGACAATACCGCGGAGCTTCATGAGCTCGCCGGTGGCCTCGCGGTCGGTGGACTCGATCATCGACACGGCCTCGCGCGGGAAGCCCTTGGCCTCGAGCGCATCGGCCAGCAGCTCGGCGATCATGGCACACGAGTGATAGGCCAGCGAGCCGCCGCGTAGAATGCAGGCGTTGCCGGTACGAATGCAGATGCCTGCGGCGTCGGCCGTCACGTTGGGGCGCGCCTCGTAGACCATGGCGACCAGGCCCAACGGCACGCTCACGCGGGTCAGGTCCACACCGCTCGCAAGCACGCGGTAGTCGAGCACGCGGCCGACGGGATCGGGCAGCTCGGCGAGCTTCTCCAAACCGGCGGCCATGCCCTCGACGCGCTCAGGCGTCAGCAGCAGACGGTCGAGCAGACCGGCCGAAGTGCCCGCATCGCGCGCGGCGGACATATCGAGCTCGTTGGCGGCGACGATGGAGTCGACACCGTTGCGCAGTGCTGCGGCCATGGCGCGCACGGCCTCCTGGCGCTGCTCATCGCTCGCCGTGGCAAGCGAGGCCGACGCTGCCTTGGCGGCAACGGCAAGATCGTGGACATACGTGGCTATATCGACCGACATGGGCGGCCCTTTCTCCTAGAAGTTTGCAACCATGGTAGCCGATTTGCGCATGGCCTCGCCCGCGGCGGTAGAATTGGTCAACCCGAAACACCGCAACGAACGGAAGACTCACATGGCCCTCATCACTTCGTACCACGTCCCCGGCCTTTACGTCGAGGACCACAGCATCGACGTCCCCCTTGACTGGCGCGGCCTGGAGCCGATGCTCCTGGCCGTCGGCAGTACCATGCGCCGCGGCGCTATGCCGGCACCCATCGCCGGCGCGCCCGAGAGCATCAAGCTCTTCTACCGCGTGGTTTGCGCGCCCGACCGCATCAACGACGATCTGCCGCTGCTCCTGTTTTTGCAGGGCGGCCCCGGCGGCGAGAGCCCACGTCCGCTGTCGCCCACAAGCGACGGCTGGATCGAGGAGGCCGTCAAGCACTTCCGCGTGGTCCTTCCCGACCAGCGCGGCGCCGGACGCAGTAGCTGCGTGGACGGACGCACGATCAAGGCACTGGGTGAGCGCGCGACGGCGGCCGGCTCCGATGCCGCACGCTCGCAGGCGGATTTCCTCAAGCGCCACCTCGCCAGCTCCATCGTGCGCGATTTTGAGTACCTGCGCCTGGTGGGCTTTGGCGGCAAGCC
>WGSR01000124.1 GCA_014871545.1 Collinsella sp.
ACATCCACGTTAAGCGCAGCGACCTGCGCCCCCAGCCCGAGGTGCTCGGCAGCATTCTTAAGATCGGCGTGCCTGTGGCCGTGCAGGACAGCTGCATCCAGGTGGCGTTTATGTTTATCACCGTTATCGCCAACCACCGAGGGCTCGTCGACGCCGCCGCCGTGGGCCTGGTCGAGAAGATGATCAGCTTTTTGTTCATTGTCCCGAGTTCCATGGGCGCCACCGTCAGCGCGCTCACGGCGCAAAACGCCGGCGCGGGCAAGGGCGACCGCGCACGTCAGGTGCTCAAGGACGCTATGACGATCTCGGTGGTGTACGGCTGCCTGATCACGGTGCTGATGTGGCTGGTGGCACCGGCGTTTATTGGCTTTTTTGCCAAGGACGCCGCGGTGGTCGCGGCCGGTACCGGCTATATGCGCAGCTACATTTTCGACGCAATCTTTGCCGGCATCCACATTTGCTTTAGCGGCTTTTTCGCTGCTTACGGCAAGAGCTACATCGGCTTTGCGCACAACGTGCTGGCCGTGGCGCTCATTCGCGTGCCGGGCGCGTGGCTGCTATCGAACGCCTATTCCGACACGTTGTTTCCCATGGGCATCGCTTCGCCGTGCGGCTCGATTTTGTCGGCGGTCATCTGTGTTGTCGCGTTTACCGTGCTCAACCGGCGCGGGGCTTTTGACAAGCTGGCAGCGTAGCGGGGCGACGCAAAATCGCCCTCATCGACGATATCATCAGCGACGACCCGGCGACCTACGTGACGCAGATCACGGTGCCGGTTGCCCCGTCCAGATAAGAACTGCCTAGAAAACGTTCGGCTGAAGGCAGAATCTTGACGTTATAGGCCATATTTTGCCTCAAGGTCATCGAGAGCCTCAAAGGCATCACGCGCCGTGCCAGCAGCACGCTCCCGCTCGGCCACAGCTATACGAGCCATCAGACGAGCCTTAGCCTGTTCCTGAACCATGAGGTCGTAGTCCTCGGATCGAAGTACAACAAATTTGCTATAGCCGTTTTTTGTAACAGTCACTGGACCAGGAGCCTCCCAACAAGCTCGCTAAACGCCGGGGACAGTCCCCGACATGGCGGTTTTACTCCTCCGGAATCGGAAACGCACGGATGAACTCTGCAGGCGAGAAGGTCTTGATGGTCGAGCGCACAAAAGCGGTGCGATCGCGCGTGATGATAAAGTCCACGCCGGCACGCTCGGCCATCGCGCGGATACAGCCGTCCTCAAAGTCTGGCTCATCGGAATAGGCGGAGGTAAAACAAGCTTCTTGGTCGAGAGGCTCTACCGAGTAGCTCTTAAGACAGTCGCGCACTACCTCGCGGGCGCGCGCCTCGCCTGCCTGTTTAGTGAGAATGTAGTACGCGTCCTTGAGAGAGCAGGCCGAAACAACACCCTCGATAAGTCCCACGTCAACGAGCCCCTTGGTCGTTTGCGCCGCCCCATGCTCCGGCCGGCCCGGCAGCACGCAATCGAGCAGAAAATTGGTATCGAGAAATGCCCTCATAGGTAGCGCTCCCTCGCGACGCGCTTTTCATCTTCAACCGTCATCGTATCGAGCGGCGTTCCTTTTGGCATTTTGGCTACGATATCGAGATACTCCTGGTAGTCCTCATTCTCCGCGAGCATCTCGCGAATCTCCTTCCAGGTAATCTTGGGATGCCACATCGTACCCACGTCACGCTTGGGCTTGTCCGAGCCGCGCGTCGGCTTTGCACCCCCGCGCTCCTGGGCAGCGTCATATTCCACTGCAACCGGGCTTTGATAGTCGAGCGGCACGATCTTGAACAACGGCTTGCTCCGCTTGAAGACCACAACCTCCTCGCCCTCATTGGCAACCCTTTCGGCCACCTGCGTAAGGTTTTGGCGCAGTTCCGAAAACGCGACGGTAACCATAACGGCTCCTCTCAACATATATCTTTACTGCTAAGTATACACGTTAATATTAATGTTAACATATACAAAGACCGCCGCAATGGAGACAACCATCATTGTGAGGCCCCTCTGCCCTGCATGGATCTCTTATCGCTCCGGGACGACACCGGTCCGCAGGATCACCCTCAGCAACCTACATGACGCAGATCATGCTGCCCGCCACCACGCCCAAATAAAAACCTCCCGGAAAGCATCGAACTTTCCGGGAGGTTTTCAATTTATTTATCGACGCCTTAAGCCTGGGGCACCTGACCAGTCGCCAGGATCTGCTCGAGTGCGTCCTCGTCCAGCACGGGTACGCCCAGCTGCTCGGCCTTGGTGAGCTTGGAGCCCGCTTTGGGGCCGGCGACCAGATAGCTCGTCTTCTTTGAAACACTACCCGAAACCTTGGCGCCGAGCACCTTGAGCGCCGCGCCCGCCTCGTCGCGGGTACGGTTGACAAGCGTGCCGGTCAACACAAACGTCAGACCCGCGAGCGGCTGTGCGTCGGCGAGCTCGCCTGCCACGCCAGCGTCGGCCGCGGCTTGCGCGTGCGCGGCGCCCAGATCGACCTCGAGCGACAGGCCCGCCTGACGCAGGCGCTCCAGCACGGCGAGGTTCTCGGGCACGGCCAGGAACTGCTTGACGCTCGCCGCAATCTTGGGACCGATGCCCTCGCACTCGGCGATGTCCTCTTCGCTCGCCAAGATGAGCTTGTCAATCGACAGGAATCGCTCGGCGATGACCTCGCCCACGCTCTTGCCCACGTGGCGGATGCCCAGGGCAAACAGCACGCGACCGAGCGGCTGGCTCTTGGACTTGTTGAGCTCGGCGATGATTTTCTCGGCCGTCTTGAGGCCTACCGGAATGGGGTCGCCCTTCTTGACACCCTTTTTGCTGTTGGAGCTGGCATAGGTGCGCCCCGTGTCCAGGCCTGCGATGTCGTCGACCGTGAGCTGGTAGAAGTCCGCGACGTCGTGAATCAGCCCGGCGGCGATCATCTTGTCGACGATCTCGTCGCCCAGGCCGTCGACGTCCATGCAGCCACGGCTCACCCAGTGGAGCAGGCGCTCCTTAAGCTGCGCGGGGCAATCGATGGAGACGCAGCGGTAGGCGACCTCGCCATCCTCGTGGACCACGGGGCTACCGCACACGGGGCAGACCTCGGGCATGTGCCAGTCGACCGAATCGGCCGGGCGTTTATCGAGCACCGGACCTACGACCTCGGGAATCACGTCGCCCGCCTTGTGCACAATGATGGTGTCGCCCTCGCGCACGTTTTTGCGACGGATCTCGTCGATGTTGTGCAGCGTGGCGCGCGCGATGGTGGAGCCGGCGACCGTCACCGGGTCGAACTCGGCGACCGGCGTGAGCACACCGGTGCGGCCCACCTGGATGCGAATTTCGCGCAGGACGGTCTGCTTTTCCTCGGGCGGGAACTTAAAGGCAATGGCCCAGCGCGGCGCGCGGGCGGTAAAGCCCAGGTCGAGCTGCTGCTGGAAGCTGTCGACCTTTACGACCACGCCGTCGATGTCGTAGTCCAGGTCACCGCGATGCTCGAGCGCCTGGGCACAGAACTCGTGGACCTCGGCCGGCGTGGCGCAACGAGCCACGTTGGGGTTGACACTAAAGCCGGCGCTACGCAGCCAATCGAGGAACTCGCGCTGGCTGTGGACGTGCAGCGGTTCGGTATCGGCGATGGCGTAGATAAAGGTGGCCAGGTCGCGGCGCGCCGTGACCTTGGGGTCCTTTTGGCGCAGGCTGCCGGCGGCGGCGTTGCGCGGGTTAGCGAAGGGGTCGCGGCCCTCGGCATCGGCCTCGTCGTTCAGACGCACAAAGCTGCCCTTGGGCATATAGACTTCGCCGCGTACCTCAATGGTGCGCTCGCGGTCGGCGCCCATGTGGGCGAGCGCCGGCTCGGACAGGTGCATGGGCACATCCTTGATGGTACGCACATTGAGCGACACGTCCTCGCCCGTGGTGCCGTCGCCGCGCGTGGCGGCGCGCACAAAAGTGCCGTTTTGATAGGTAAGCGCGACGCCCAGACCGTCGATCTTGAGCTCGCAGGTATAGGTGACGCTACCGGCACCGAGCGCATCCTCGGTGCGCTGGAGCCACGCGTCAAGTTCATCCAAATCCATGGCATCGTCCATGGAATACATGCGCGCCATATGCGTGACCGGCGTAAACTGCTCGCTCACGTACCCGCCCACGCGTTGGGTGTAGCTGTCGGGCGTTACCAAATCGGGGTAGGTCGCCTCGATCTGCTGGAGCTCAACGAGCATTTTGTCAAAGGCGGCGTCCGTGATCTCGGGCGCATCGAGCATGTAGTAGCGATAGGCGTGGTAATCGAGCTCGTGGCGCAGCTCGGCCGCGCGCGCTGCCGCCTGGGCACGGGCATCGGCCGGTGCAGCGGTATCCGCGCTCGCGGGCGTTTCGGTATCGATGTCCACGCCGTCACCAAACAGGCTCGATTGCTCCATAGCGGCACTCCTTCGCTCGATTTCAAACGGATACAAGAGTACCACCGGTCACGATAGGGCCGAATAACCCTTTCGAACCGCACCGAATCGGCAGCCGCCAGACCGGGTTGGACAGTTAGTTCAGATACGTATAAATCCTAGAGCTGGATCAGGCACGAACGCCCCTGTTTCAACTAATTTGGGTCCCCTGAGACAATGTAAACGTCCCGCTCTCCCTCCCAAACGCCCATTCGAGCCCCATTCCAATCAAATAATTGCTCAAAACGCATCCCAAGCTGCCCCAGATTTATACGTATCTGAACTAACTGTCCAGACCATTACGAACCAGGCCTCTTATCAGCCCCAAGTGATCCGTTTTCCTCCGTCCCCAAGGGATCATCGCGAAAAGAGGGGGCTGCCCCGCGTTGGCGGGACAGCCCCCTCTGGCATCGGTATGTGCGATACGGGTCGTTAGTAACCCTGGCCGTAGCCTTGACCCTGGCCCTGGCCCTGCTGGCCTAGCAGCTCCTCCAGGTACTGGCGCAGCTGCTCATCGGTAATACCGCCGTTGCCGGTGTCGGTCGAACTGTCGTCCTGCTGCTGGTTCTGCAGCTCCTCATCGGAGCCCAGCTCGACGGTGACCTTCTTCTCTTCCTTGCCGCGCATGAGCGTGATCTCGACCTTCTCGCCCACCTCGTGGCTGCGCAG
>WGSR01000125.1 GCA_014871545.1 Collinsella sp.
GGTCTGCGGAGTGTTCTGAAAACCAAGCCCGGCCACCGCCTGCGGTGACGCTGCTGCGAGCGGCCTGCGATGGGGCCGTTGTTGGTTGGGGCCGCTGGGCTGATGTGAGGGCACGTGGCCGTTGCGGGCCCTGATCCCGGCGGCGGCCTCGGCGCTTTGCGCCTGCCGCCTTGGGGGACTGTGGGGCGCGGCCGGCAGCTGCGGCGCTGTCGCGCCTGCTGCCTGCGGGGACTTTGGGGTTGGTGCGAATCGAGGTCTAATACTTTTCCGAGAAGTGAACGACCTTATTTGGACCCCCGAAGCATTGGCATATTTTGACCGCCATTTCCTGCGGTTTTGCGGTCTAAAGGTGTGGATGCTCCGGGGCTTCGATTTTACTCGTTCACTTCTCGGGAAAGTATTAGAGCTCAGCTGATAGAGGTACCGCTCTGGCGTCGATGCCCCGCGTCTTCTTCGTTTGATTGGGGAAAACAGCCTCGCTTAAACAATTACGAGCCCGCCCAGACGTATCTGCGGGGTTGTCTGCACAGTTCGCGGTATTATGTTTGCGGAGTTTTGAAAGGAGCCGCAGGTGGTCACGACGACGTTTGCTTCGCCTTTGGGCGAAATCTTGCTTGCCGCTGATGGCCGCGGTCTGACGGGGCTTTGGTTTGAGGGACAGGAGCACTTTGGCTCTACGCTGCTCAAAGAAGATGCGGAGCACGTTGAAGGTGCCGATGCGGTTTCTGGCGCCGGCGGTATGTCTTCGGTGGATCCGGCAAATGGTGCGGCTTCTTCGGTGCTTGAGCGTTCTTGGGCTTGGCTGAATGCTTATTTTGCGGGGCAGGAGCCTCGGTTTACGCCGCCGTTGCATATGATTGGCACGGCGTTTCAGCGCGAGGTTTGGTTTGAGCTGCTTTCTATCCCGCGTGGCGAGGTCGCTACGTACGGTGAGATAGCCCAGCGAGTTGCGGCTCGACATCGTGTGCCGGGAAACGAGGCTCCCGTTGCGTCTCCCCGTGCCGTGGGGGCCGCGGTCGCGCGTAATTCCATTTCGATTATCGTGCCGTGCCATCGCGTGGTTGCCGCCGACGGTTCGCTCAACGGATATGCCGGCGGCCTCGACCGTAAGGAGTGGCTGCTGCGACTTGAGGGCGCGTACGAGGAATAACGTTCGAGCACTTTGCATGGCCAAGACGCCCTGAAAGAACGAGTCGCCGTCCTTTCGCGGCCGGCATGCGTCCAAGCGCTCGGCATATGTCCCTTAAGTTTGGCTAAGCCCTATCCAGCATTTTTAGAAACGCGCAGGTCGAGCAGCTAAGGCTGCGCTAAGGCGGCTGACGGTGCGCTATCATCGGCAGTATCGAAATCTGTATAGCTGTGCGCCAAAGGAACAACTATGAAGCTGATGCTTGCCGAGGACGAGCCTGGCCTCTCCCGCGCCCTTACCGCGATTCTTCAACATAGCGACTACGAGGTCGATACCGCGCTCGACGGTCTGACGGCACTCGAATATCTACTCGCCAACGACTATGACGCCGCAATCCTGGACATCATGATGCCCGGCATGGACGGTATCGAGGTACTCAAGCGCACGCGCGCCGCCGGTAAACACCTGCCCATCATCATGCTTACAGCAAAAAGCGAGGTGTCCGATAAGGTCGAGGGCCTGGATGCCGGTGCCAACGATTACCTGACCAAGCCGTTTGCCGCCAAGGAACTGCTCGCACGCATTCGTGCCATGACGCGTGCCGCGACGGCAATTGACGCCACGACGCTCAGCGTGGGCAACGTGCGTCTCGACACGGCATCGTGCACGCTCGTTGGCCCTTTGGGCGAGGAGCACCTGGCCAATCGTGAGTTTCAGCTTATGGAGCTCTTTATGCGCAACGCCGGCACGCGCATGCCCACCGAGCGTCTGATGCTCGAGGTTTGGGGTGAGGACGCGCCCGAAGGCGCCAATGTGGTGTGGGTCTATATCTCGTACCTGCGCAAAAAGCTGACGGCGCTGGGTGCCAACGTGGCCATCCGCGCATCGCGCAATCAGGGATATTCGCTTGAGGTTGTCGAAGGGGATGAGCGAGCGTGAGCGTACGCGCGTGGTGCAAACGCATGACGGAGCGGTTTCGCGCCGCCACGAGTGGCGCGGGGCGGGCAAATGCTGTTGACGCATTGGGCCGCCGCCTGCGTCGCAAGTTCATCCTCGTTGCCATGGGCGCCGTGACCGTGGTGCTCACGCTCATCATCGCCGGCATCAACATCGTCAATTATTCGCATGTCTGCAAGATGGCCGATGCTCGCCTGGACTATATCTTGGCAGGCAAGAACGGCATTGATTGGACGGATGAGCCTAAGACCGACCCCGGCCAGGATGTGGGCGCCGGTAAGACCGCTGCCGGTGACCGGGTGGCCGTGCGCGCCGGGCATTTTGAAGGTATGACGGCGGAATCTCCCTTCGACACGCGCTACTTTACGGTGACACTTGCCGGTGGGCAGGTGACCGATGTCAACACGGCCCGCATTGCCGCGGTGGGCGCCAAGCGTGCTGCACGCATCGCGGCAGGACTGTATTCCAAGGGTTGGACCTCGGGCTTTTCTGGTAACTACCGCTATACAGTTACGGTTCAGGGCGACGAGACAACCTATGTATTCGTCGACTGTTCACGCGAGCTCACAAGCTTCCATTCGTTTTTGAGCGCGAGCGTGGCAATCAGTTGCATTGGCTGGCTGGCGGTGCTGGCAATCGTGGCGGGCGCCTCGGGTGCGGTGATTCGGCCGATGGTCGAGAGCTACAGCAAGCAAAAGCGCTTTATTACCGATGCAAGCCACGAGATCAAGACGCCGCTGGCCGTGATTGATGCCGCTAACGAGGTGCAGGAAATCGAGAGCGGCGAGAGCGAATGGACGCAGAGCATTCACGAGCAGGTTGCACGGTTGACGGCGCTGACGGAGCGTCTGGTGTTTCTGGCTCGTATGGACGAGGGCTCGGCGGGCTTTACCATGACATCGATCGATCTTTCGGAGGCGGTGGACAAGGCGGCGGCGCCGTTTGAATCGGTGGCGGTTTCGCGAGGTAAGCGGCTGTCGACGTCGATCGCGAGCGGTGTGCGGGCCCATGCCGATGCCGCGGCAGTGGCGCAGGTTGTTGAACTGCTGCTGGACAACGCCACACGCTACGCAAGCGAAGACAGCGTGATCGAGCTGAGCCTGCGTGCTGTTTCGCGCGGTGCGGGCAAATGCTCGGCCGAGCTTGTCGTATCGAATGCTGTTGATGAGCTGCCTGAGGGCGACCTGGACCGGCTGTTCGACCGCTTCTACCGTGCAGACGTCTCGCGAAGCTCCAAGACGGGCGGCTCGGGCGTGGGCCTATCCGTCGTGCGCGCCATCGCCGAGGCCCATGGCGGCTCCGCTACCGTATCCGGCCACGATCATCAGATCGCCTTCACCGTCCGCCTCTAAAACCTGCCAAAAAGGGACAAGTTTATTTTGGCAGGCTCTATCTGGGGAAACGCCGGCGGGGAAGGCTGTGGGCCGAGGGTACGTCCCGGCGTGACGCTGCGGAGTGGGACGCACTTTCCTCTTGAGGCGCCTAGCGGAAACTGCATCCCAGTTTGAGGCTTCAGAACGGGACGCAGTTTCCCCTAGGGAATCGTTCCGGAAACGGTATCCCAGTTTGGGCCCCCGGAACGGGATGCGCTTTCCGAATGGCGTCCCAAGCGGAAACCGTGTCCCGGAATATAGCCTCAGAGTGGGACGCCGTTTCCGGTTGAGACCGCCTGCTTGGACATCTTTCTACGCTCGCTCTTGCAGGGTGTAGATCGATTTGTCCATGTTGAACAGATATGCCACAACGCAGACGATGAAGAACGCCGACAGATTGCCGAAACCGAAGACCTCGCAGCCAATGAGGATCGGCGCGAGTAGCGTGTTGGTGGCGCTGCCAAAGACGGCGGCGTATCCCAGCGCGGCGCAGAGCTCGACGGGCATGCCGAGAATCCCGGCGAGTACGACACCCAGGCTGGCTCCGATGGAGAACAACGGCGTCACCTCACCACCTTGATATCCTGCGGCAAGCGTGGCGATGGTGAGTGCGAATTTGAGCGCCCAGTCCCAAGGCATGACGGCGACCTTGCCGTCACCGTTGAGCGCCGCCGATATCAGGTTGGTGCCAAGGCCGCAGTATCGCCCCTGCCACAGCACGAACAGAATCGCCGACAGCGCAAGGCCCATAACGGCAACGCGTATGTAAGGGCTGGGGAGCAGCCGCGCTGCAAGGGTCTTGGCATGGGCAAGGCACCAGGCAAAAGCTCCACCTACCATACCGAACGCGATGCCCAACAGCGCCAGCCGTCCAAGACCGGGGAGGTCGAGCGCATACGAGGCGGTAACGGCGACCTCGAACTTCTCGAGCCCCAGGGCGCCCGAGGTCATGCTTGCGGCAAGTGAAGCCGTAAGCGCGGGAAACAGCGCGCGGTATTCCATGCGTCCGGCGACCAGCACCTCGACAGCAAAGACCGTAGCAGCGAGCGGCGTTCGAAAGAGTCCGGCAAAGCCAGCGGCCATGCCGATAAGCAAAAACGTGTTGCCGGGGTCTCGGAAAGGTAGACGTCGGCCGATCCAATGCGAGACGGTGGCGCCGATCTGCACGGCCACGCCTTCGCGTCCCGCGCTGCCGCCAAAGAGGTGCGTCCCCCACGTGCTCAGCATAATGAGCGGCACCAAACGCGGGGAGATGGCGTCCTCGCGTCCGTGACCTACGTCGAATACTAAGCCCATGCCCCGATCGGTGCCTTTGCCCCAGGTGCGGTAGGCAAACACGATGGCAAGGCCCATGAGGGCGAGGAAGGGAAGGAGCAGCGCGATATACTCGTCGCGGAAGGCGCCGATTGCCAGGAGCACGCGTCCAAAGAGGGCACAAATTGCGCCAACGATGATGCCGATAGGGATTCCGACGGCACCCATAAGCGCGAGGCCGCTATAGGTGTTGACCAGGCGTTTAATCCTGCTCGATGCGCTGCTTTCTGACATTTTGCTTTCCGACACTTGCTCTCTTGATAGAAAAAGAGCTGGAGTTGCGCATCGTTGAGAGGCTTTCCAGCTTTA
>WGSR01000126.1 GCA_014871545.1 Collinsella sp.
GCCAGCAGCGGATCCAGACCACTCGCGTCCGAGATCTCGACCATAAAGCGCAGGGTTGCAATACCCTCGCGGTTGGTCGACGTGGCGGCAGAAAGGATATTGCCGCCCGCATCGCCAATGGCAATGGTGACATCCTTGAGCAGGCCCATACGGTCCAAGCACTCGACCACGATCTCGACCTGGAAGAGGGTGTCGGCAGCGCCGTCCCACTCCACATCGATCATGCGCTCGGGATGTTCCATAAGACCCTTGACGTTGGGGCAGTTGGCGCGATGTACCGAAACGCCACGACCGCGCGTGATGAAGCCGACGATGTCGTCGCCCGTCACGGGGTTGCAGCAATGAGCCAGACGGACCAGCAGGCCGCTGTTGCTCTCGCCCTTGACGATAATGCCGTTACTGGCGCTCTTGCCGCGCTTTTGCGGCTTGCGGTTGGAGCCGCGAGCAGGCTGTTTCACGACCTCGGCGATAGCCTCGGCCTTGGTGAGCTGTTCCTCGGGCTTGGGGTCCAAGATTTGCTCGACCTTATTGCCCACAGTGCGCGGGGCAACCTTGCCGGCGCCGACGGCGGCAAACAGGTCCTCGAGCTGCTTGAAGTTAAACTGCTCCGCTACGGCGTTGAGCGCACGCGTCGAACGCGGCGTAGAAATGCCATAGCCACGCTTCCGCAGGTCCTTGGCCAGCATATCGCGGCCGGCAGCAGCGTCGTCATCCTTGGTCGCAGCGGCAAAATAGCGGCGGATCTTTGACTTGGCGGAAGGCGTCTTAACGATCTTGAGCCAATCACGCGACGGCTTGGAACTCTTGTTAGTCAGGATCTCGACACGGTCACCCGTCTTAATCTCGTGCGTGAGCGGAGCCACCGCACCGTTGATTTTGGCGCCGACGCAATGGTTTCCCACCTCGGTGTGAACGGCATAGGCAAAGTCGAGCGGCGTGGAGCCGGCACGAAGCGCCATGACCTCGCCCTTGGGCGTAAAGACGAAGATCTCCTGATCGAAGAGGTCGACCTTCAGCGAATGCAGGTATTCCTTGGCGTCGGTGATCTCATCAGACGCAGCCCAATCGAGCGAATGCTTGAGCCAGTTGATCTGGTCGTCCAAACGTTGAGCGTCATTGGTCTTGGAAGCAGACGATCCGCCCGACTTCTTATATAGCCAGTGGGCGGCAATGCCGTACTCGGCCTGCTCATGCATCTCATAGGTTCGAATCTGAATCTCGAGCGGGCGGGCCGTGGGGCCGATAACCGTCGTATGGAGCGACTGGTAGTTATTGACCTTGGGCATGGCGATATAGTCTTTAAAGCGACCGGGCATGGGGTGCCACAGCGTATGCACTGCGCCGAGCGTGGAGTAGCAATCGCGCACCGAATGGGTAATAACGCGCAGCGCCACCAAATCGTAGATCTCGGAGAATTCCTTGCCCTTGCGCTTCATCTTTTGGTAGATGGACCAATAGTGCTTGGAGCGGCCGTTGATCTGGAAGCCCTCCAGGCCAATGCGGTTGAGCTCGTCGGTGAGCGTCTTGATGGTCTCGGCCAGATAGCGCTCGCGAACCTCGCGCGACTCAGCCACCATGCGCGCGATGCGCTGGTAGGCGTCGGGCTCAAGGTAGAAGAAGGACAGGTCCTCGAGCTCCCATTTAATGGAGCTCATGCCCAGACGGTCGGCCAGAGGCGCATACACGTCCATGGTCTCGCGAGCCTTAAACAGGCGACGGTCCTCACGCAGGGCTGCAAGGGTGCGCATGTTGTGCAGACGGTCGGCAAGCTTAACGATGATGACGCGGATGTCCTTGGACATGGCGAGGAACATCTTGCGCAGCGTGAGGGCCTGTTTCTCGTCCATGCTGTCGACTTCGATGTTGGTGAGCTTGGTCACGCCATCGACGAGCTCGGCCACCGTATCGCCAAACAGGCCGGAAACATCGGCAAGCGAAGTCTCGGTATCCTCGACGGTATCGTGCAGCAGCGCGGCGCACACCACGTCACAGTCCATCTTAAGATCGGCCAGAATGATGGCCACCTCGACGGGATGGTTGATGTACATCTCACCCGAGCGCCGCTTTTGGTTGCAATGCTTCTCGGCAGCAAAGCAGTAGGCCTGCTCAACCTTAGAAAAGTCGTCCTCATTCATATATTTGAGGCACAGACGCTCCAGCTTGTCGTAGCTGTCCGCCATAATCTCGGGCGGCAGCTCATCGGCATGCTTATAGTGCTCCATCTCCGAAAACGGCTGGAGGGTGGAATCATGGGCGGTACGGGCTGCGGCATCCATCGAGGTCCCCTTCCCCTAGGCCCGCGGTACGATCGGGCGGTTAACTTTGGCTAGCATATCAGAAGCGCACGAATCGAGCGCCCAGCTCCGGAAAGCCGAAAACTCCATGCGCGAGCGCAAGCCCTCCAAATAGCGAATTGACCTGCTCAATTGCACGCGGCCGGGGTTTTCGGCCATCGCGATGCGACGGGTGTCGTCAAACCCCGAAACGCGACAGAAACCAAGCTCTTCGAAGATTCCTAGGCCGCTTTCCACCGAGCGCTCGTCGACCGGCGTGCGGGCATCGATGGCAAGGCACATCTGCGCGATGTCGATATCGCTTGCGCAGAATGAATCATCCCCGGTCTTGCCGCGGTTGGAGCGCCACATGGTCTGCAGCGCGCGATAGAGTGTGACGAGCTCGTCGCGCTCGGGTGCGTAGCAGTCGAGCAGGCGCTCGTTAATGCGGGCATCGCGCGACGAATAGAGCAGGTGGATCACGGCGGGCTGGCCATCGCGACCGGCACGGCCGCTCATCTGGTTAAACTCAATGCCGCCAAACGGCATGTGATAGAGCACGACATGGCGGATATCGGGCAGGTTGACGCCCTCGCCAAAGGCAGATGTCGAGACGATGCAGCTGAGGCTGCCGTCTCGGAATGCTTCCTCCACGCGACGGCGATCGGAACGCACAAGCCCCGCGTTATAGAACGCGATATGGGTTGCGCAATCGGGCACACGCTTGCGCAACGTCTTGGCGAGCGCCACGGACTGGTCGCGCGAATTGACGTAGATGACGGTCTTTTCCCCCGTCGCCACAATCGACACCAAACGGTTCTCGCGACTTGCAAGATCGCGGTCGTCCTCGAGCCGCAGGTTCTCGCGCACCGTCTCGTCGACCACCGTGCGAGTGATCGGCAACATGCGGGCAAGCTCGGCCACAACCGGAGCCGTCGCGGTGGCCGTCGCAGCCATAACGACCGGGTCGCCCAGGGCTTTGAGGATATCGGGCATGTCGAGATAGGCGCTGCGGTCGCCGCCCTTGGCAAGACCGGCATGATGCGCCTCATCGATAACGACAAAGCCGATGCGGCCCGAACGCGCAAAGCGGTCACGGTGGATAGACAGGAACTCGGGCGTCGTGAGCACGATACCGGTGCGGCCCGAAGCTAGACCGGCGAACACGTCATCGCGTGCGGCCTCCACGGTCTCGCCGGTCAGCACGCCAACGCCAATGCCAAGCGCTGCCATCGTCGACGAGAGGTGATAGGCCTGGTCGGCAACGAGCGCGCGCAGCGGATAGACAAAGATGCTCGCACGCCCGCGAAGGACCGCCTCGCGCGCGGCATGCACGTGGAAGATAAGCGACTTGCCGCGCCCCGTTCCCATAACGGCCAGAACACTTTGGTGATCGGCCAGGGCATCGAGCGCCTCGACCTGCGCGCGGTGCGGCTGGTTCGAGCCGATAAAGCTATGGATAAGCGAGCGCGTGAGCTCAGCATAAGAAAGCTGGGCGAGCGTCTCGCGTTTACGCGACTCCAGGCGCAGGCCAGAATCCGCCGGTTGCACGCCGCGGCGAAGTTCACATGCCGGATCGTCGATATTGGACGCCGTGGTATCGCGCACCAAGACATCCTTGATCATGAGCTTGGGCTTCACACGCCCCTGCCAATGCTCGGCAACGGCCTCGAACACCAAGTCGACAGCGCTATCGCAGTTGATGAGCTTATCGATTTGCGGCACGCGGAACATAATGGCCGGCACGCTCGCGGCGCCATCGGTCGCCACAAAGCGCATGTGCTCGCCGGTTTTGCCCACCACGGCGCGATCGCACATCGTCACGCCCTCGGCGGCCAGCAGCGGCACCTTGTTGCCCTGGCCAAACGGCTCAAGACGGGAAATCTGCTCTATAGTCTCGATATTCAGCTCGGAAAGGTCGACCGTGGCGGCAACCTCGTCGATGTCTTCAAAGTCCTCGGCGGGAATCTCCGATAGCACGGCGGAAAGGCGACGACGGAATTCATCGAGCTTGGATGCCTCGATGGTCACACCCACCGCACCGGCATGTCCGCCGCGACGAATCAGCAGGTCGGAACAGCGCTCGACGGCGTCAAACAGGTTAACTTTGCCCACCGAGCGACCAGAACCGCGCGCGATACCGTCCTCGATCGAGAACAGCAGCGCCGGCACGTGATAGCGGTTGGTCAGACGGCTTGCCACGATGCCCTTGACACCCTCGTGCCAGCCTTCGCCGCCCACGACGATCGCGCGTCCGCCGTCATAGGTCTCCTCGACCTTTGCCATGGCATCGCGCGTGAGCTCCGCCTCGATCTCACGGCGCTGGCGGTTGATTTCCTCGAGCTCAGCCGCCAGCGCGCTTGCTTCGATGGGATTGCGGGCAAGCAGCAGGTCGAGCGCCAGCTTGGGATCGGCCATGCGACCGGCAGCGTTTAAGCGGGGAATGAGCGAGAATGACAGGCCATCCGCCGTAATGCTCGAAAGGTCCGCCTTGGCAAGCGCGGCAAGTGCGATGTAGCCGGGACGGGCCGTCACGCGCATCTGCTGGATGCCCTCGGCGACCAGTGCGCGGTTCTCGGGCGTAAGCGGCATCATATCGGACACGGTGCCCAGCGCCGCGACCTCGATTAGCGAACGCCAATACGACGGCTTGCCCAGGCGCTCACCCAGGACTTGCACCAGCTTGAGCGCCACACCAGCACCGGCAAGCTCGCGCGAGGGGCCCTCGT
>WGSR01000127.1 GCA_014871545.1 Collinsella sp.
CAGGCATCGCGTTCGGGGCGTGGCAGGGCCTTGAGCAGCGCAGGATCTATGCTCGGCAGGACTTCGCGCGCAACGGAAAAGGCCTCCTCATCGGGGATCCGCCGGCGTGGAAGAACCTCCACTGACCAGATGCGCCCGGCAACTTCCTTGAGATGCTCGCAATAGCGACGGGAGCCTCCGACAATATCGAGCATAGGGGCCGCATCACAGATGTCAAAGGGATCATAGCCCAGCTGATACGCCTTATAGCTTGACCAGCGGTACGCCTCGAGCGAGTCAAGCGCACCCTTCACGGGATTGAGATGAATATAGTCGAGCAGCTGCACCGCCTGCACGTCCGACTCAACCGCGACCCGCGAATAGCGATTATCAAACAGATGCCCCGTTCTCCCCGTTTTCCCGTTGAAATACTTAGCATATGCTGTCAACGCACACTGCATTGCCTTTGAAAGATTGTCAAATGGATCATCAATCATCAAATGGAAGTGATTGTCCATAAGGCACCAAGCCAACACCGCCACTTTATGGCGTGCAAACCTGTCCGAGATGTCCGATAAGAAACGATATCGGTCAGAATCATCTTCAAAAATAATCTGTTTGGAGTTGCCACGGTCAAAGACGTGGTAATAGCCGGTGAGCGAAACGGCGCGGGCGCATCGAGGCATAATCTCTCCTTTCAAAACCGAACAGGCAACACCTAAAAGGAGAGAAGGAACGCGAAATGCTGAGCCTGTGACCTATTTATATCCAATGAGCGGCAAAAACTGGTTCAGAACGGCAAAATGGCAAAACGATGTCTGTCCCAAATGAGTGAAAGCACTCATGTAAGTCTGTCCCCAATGAGCGGGGCGATGCAGCAGGTTGATAATTTTAGTTAAAACGCTTCATTTTATTGAAGCGTTTTAGTGTGCCTTTTAGAGGAATCTGGCCGTTCACCGAATTATTTCTTGCTATCATGCAAGGCGTAGGGTAAATCTCCGATCGCAAGGAGACACAAATGGTGAAAAAGTCACCGGAAAACACTACTCCCGCAATTGTGGACAACGTAGAGGCGCTTGAGGCTAAGCTCGCTCAGATGCGAGAGGCCCAGGCGCTTTTTGCTACGTACACGCAGGAGCAGGTCGACAAGATCTTCTATGAGGCCGCCATGGCCGCCAACAAGGCTCGTATCCCGTTGGCGAAGATGGCCATCGAGGAGACCGGCCGCGGCGTTCTTGAGGACAAGGTCATCAAGAACCACTACGCCGCAGAGTACATCTACAACGCTTACAAGAACACCAAGACCTGTGGTGTCCTGGAGCGCGACGAGGCTTACGGCATCACCAAGATCGCCGAGCCCATCGGCATCGTGGGCGCCGTCATCCCGACGACCAACCCCACCTCCACCGCGATCTTCAAGACGCTGATCTGCCTGAAGACCCGCAACGCCATCATCATCTCCCCGCACCCGGCTGCCGCCAAGTGCACCATCGCCGCCGCCAAGCTCGTGCTTGACGCCGCCGTCAAGGCCGGCGCCCCCGAGGGCATCATCGGCTGGGTCGATGTTCCCTCCATCGAGCTGACCAACATGGTCATGCGCGACGTCGACATCATCCTCGCCACCGGTGGCCCGGGCATGGTCAAGGCCGCTTACTCCTCGGGCAAGCCCGCCCTGGGCGTTGGCGCCGGTAACACCCCGGTCGTCATCGACGACACCGCCGACGTGCTGCTCGCCGTCAACTCCATCATCCACTCCAAGACCTTCGACAACGGCATGATCTGCGCTTCCGAGCAGTCCGTGACCGTCATCGACAGCATCTATGACCAGGTTAAGGCCGAGTTCCAGAAGCGCGGCTGCTACTTCGTCAAGCAGGGTGCCGAGATGGAGGCCCTGCGTGCCGCCATGTTCAAGAACGGCGCCCTCGATCACCGCATCCCCGGCATGGCCGCTGCCAAGATCGCCGAGCTCGCCGGCATCGAGGTTCCCGCCAAGACCAAGATCCTGATCGCCGAGGTCACCTCCACCGACCCCGCCAAGGAGGAGTTCTCCCACGAGAAGCTCTCCCCGGTCCTGGCCATGTACCACGCCAAGGACTTCCAGGAGGCCGTCGACAAGGCCGAGCACCTCGTGCTCGCCGGTGGCCCGGGCCACACCGCCTCTCTGTACGTGCACCCCGCCCAGGCCGAGAAGATCAGCCTGTTCGAGCACGTCATGAAGGCCTGCCGTATCGTCATCAACACCCCGTCCTCGCACGGCGGCATCGGTGACCTGTACAACTTTGGCATGAAGCCGTCTCTGACCCTGGGCTGCGGCTCCTGGGGCGGCAACTCCGTCTCCGAGAACGTTGGGGTGAAGCACTTGATCAACGTTAAGACTGTGGCCGAGCGCCGTGAGAATATGCTGTGGTTCCGCGCTCCCGAGAAGGTCTACTTCAAGAAGGGTTCCACGCCCGTCGCGCTCGACGAGCTTGGCAACGTCATGGGCAAGAAGCGCGCCTTCATCGTCACCGACCAGTTCCTCTTCAAGAATGGCAACACCCGCGCCATCGAGGCCAAGCTCGACGAGATGGGCATCGCCCACGACTGCTTCTACGACGTCGAGCCCGATCCGTCGCTGCAGTGCGCACGTCGCGGCGCCAAGCAGATGGCTCTCTTTGAGCCGGACGTCATCATCGCCGTCGGCGGTGGCTCCGCTATGGACGCCGGCAAGATCATGTGGATGATGTACGAGCACCCCGAGTGCAAGTTTGAGGACATGGCCATGGACTTCATGGACATCCGCAAGCGTATCTTCACCTTCCCCGAGATGGGCAAGAAGGCCTACTTCGTCGCCGTCCCGACCTCTTCGGGTACCGGCTCCGAGTGCACGCCGTTCGCCATCATCACCGACAAGGAGACCGGCATCAAGTGGCCGCTCGCCGACTACGCGCTGCTCCCCAACATGGCTATCGTCGACGCCGACAACTGCATGACCGCCCCGCGCGGCCTGACCGCTGCCTCCGGCATCGACGTCATGACCCACGCCATCGAGTCCTACGTCTCCATCATGGCTTCCGACTACACCAAGGGCCTCTCCGAGCGCGCTGCCAAGCTCGTCTTCGAGAACCTGCCCTCCAGCTTCACGAACGGCGCCAAGGACCCGCACGCCCGCGAGGAGATGCACAACGCCTCCTGCATGGCCGGTATGGCCTTCGCCAACGCCTTCCTGGGCCTCAACCACTCCATGGCCCACAAGCTCGGCGCCTTCCATCACCTGCCCCACGGCATCGCCAACGCCGTCATCCTGACCCGCGTCATGCGCTACAACGCCGCCGAGGCCCCCGTCAAGATGG
Organism: Collinsella sp.; assembly: GCA_014871545.1. Classification (GTDB taxonomy): domain Bacteria; phylum Actinomycetota; class Coriobacteriia; order Coriobacteriales; family Coriobacteriaceae; genus Collinsella. The sequence goes on from WGSR01000127.1 coordinate 3,312, forward strand.
GTACCTTCTCCCAGTATCCTTACCCCAACGCGCTGCACAACTACGCCGAGATGGCCAAGTACTGCGGCATCGAGGGCAAGGACGACAAGGAGGTCTTCGAGAACTTCATCACGAAGCTCGAAGAGCTCAAGGACTTCATCGGCGTCAAGAAGACCATCGCCGACTACGGTGTTGACGAGCAGTACTTCCTCGACACCCTCGACGAAATGACCGAGCAGGCTTTCAACGACCAGTGCACCGGCGCCAACCCGCGCTACCCGCTCATGAGCGAGATCAAGGAGCTCTACCTGGACGCCTACTACGGCCGCGAGCCCCAGGATTACGCCGTCTGCTAGTTTTAGCACGGTTTTTAACGGCGGGGGTGCACGGGTGCTTCACACACCCCCGCCGTCGCTTCTATCGCATCGTTGAAAGGATGCAACCATGCTGCTACCCGATTCCAAGACCGAGCTCGTCCGCCGTGGCAACAAGGTCGTTTACGACCTGGGCGACAAGATTGTCAAGGTCTTTAACGAGACCAAGCCTGTCTCCGACGTGTTCAACGAGGCTTTGAATCTTGCCCGCATCAATGAGTGCGGCATCCGCAGCCCCAAGGCGCTCGAGGTTTCCCAGCTCGAGAACGCCAACGGCTGGGCGCTCGTGACCGAGAAGGTTCCGGGCACCACCCTTGCCGAGAAGATGACTGCCGAGCCCCAACGCTTTGGTGAGTACCTCGAGATGTTCGTCGACCTCCAGATCGAGATCCACGGCTACACCTCCCCGCTGCTCAACCGTCAGCGCGACAAGTACGCCCGCATGATCGACAGCCTTGATCAGCTCAATGCCACCACGCGCTACAACCTTCAGGAGCGTCTGGACGGCATGACCAAGGAGTTCAAGGTCTGCCACGGCGACTTCAACCCCTCCAACGTCATCGTCGGCGACGACGGCCAGCTCTATGTGTGCGACTGGGCACACGCCACCCAGGGCTCCCCTGCTGCCGACGTTGCCACCACCTACCTGCTCTTTGCCCTCAACAGCAAGGACCAGGCCGAGGCCTACCTGGAGCTCTACTGCGACCGTGCCGACATGCCCATGCAGGTCGTGCGTCAGTGGACGAGCATCGTCGCCGCTTCCGAGCTCGCTCGTAAGCGCAACGTGAACGATGAGTTCCTTAAGAACTGGATCGACGTCGTCGATTATCAGTAATATCTGAGCGATTTATTTCGCATCGGAGGCACAAGAAAACCCCGCAGCTCATATGGGCTGTGGGGTTTTCCTTTTAGCGATTGAGCACGCAGGCAAGGTAAAATGACGGCCCCGCATCTCCCCTATCTGGAGAAATGCGGGGCCGTCCCGTATATCGAACTACAAGCGAAATCGCCGATTAACGGCGTGCCGCCTTCACAAGCTCGGCAACCTTGGTGACGACCTCGTCGATCGCCACGTCCTCGCGCTCGCCCGTGGCACGGTCCTTGAGCTCAACGGTGCCGTTCTTAAGGCCACGCTTGCCGAGCACCACCTGATACGGGAAGCCCATAAGGTCGTTGTCGGCAAACTTAAAGCCGGGACGCTCATCGCGATCGTCGACGACGACCTCGATACCCTCGGCGCACAGGCCATCAACGATCTGCTCGC
>WGSR01000128.1 GCA_014871545.1 Collinsella sp.
CGATGAGGGAGACGGAGCCGGCGAGCAGGCCCGCGATGCCCTTGGCCAGGCACAGGGTGATGTTGAGGCCAATGCAGACGAGGCTTGCGGAAAAGCCCGCGTTGGTGCGGCAAGATGTATCGACCGGCTCGCTCTCGCTGCCGGGAACAAGCGTATGTACCAGCCGATTTACAAATAGCATAGCGGTCGTCCTCACAATCATGGTTAAGGGGATAGTGTAGCTCGCGCGGGGGCGCCGTGCACCGATGCTCAGAAAATGCAGCAATAGTCTGCCGGTGCTAACGAGCGAGCCTTCTCGTCTGCCTGGGTGGTCCATTTTGGGCCACATGGGTATGGGCATGTGCCTGCTTGCTCGACATACTTAATGTCGACAGCCCCTGTGCAAAGGAGGACGTTTCCATGGACGAGATGTTTGCCGTTAAATGTCAAAACTGCGGCGGCCCTATGTACTCGCACCAGGCTAAGCGCAGCTTTGAGTGCGCCTATTGCGGCACGGTCGTTCCGTGGCAGGCGGACGTCGGAGAGCCCAAGAGCGCCCTGGGCATTCGCCATACGCCGCTGACGGTGGTGGATGGACTGCTCAAGCTCACGCATGTGTCGCAACTCGAGCGCCCGGAGGACCCGGACTGGTATTTCTTCAATTCGCACTGGCGCAATCAGTCGGTCCTGGAACATCTGCTGTGGGAGGATCGCGGCACGGCGCAGGAGTTCCAAGAGGCCACGCATGTGAGTATTCCTTGCCCCTTCTGTGGTGCGTCCTTTGAGGGCGAGTCGACCCAGCGCGTGTTTGAGTGCCCGTCCTGCGGCAACAAGATCGGCATTGCCGACCTGCTCAAGCCGGGGACGTTTAGCAAGCGTCTGACCATGGGCGTGGGTGCGGAGTATGTGCCGGATCAGGGTATTCCCTGCGAAATCTCGCCGCAGCAGGCACGTGCCAACGCGCTGCAGCTGGTGCGCCAGTACCCGGATGCCTTTGCCGGGCACGACGTGGAAGATGCGATCCAAAACGACATGATGCTCTTCTATTTCCCCATGGCGCTGGCGGACCTGCGCATGATGGCGAGCTTCCCGGGCAAGGGCCTGAGCAAGGAAACCCTGGTGTACTACGAGGTGCTCGACTGGGCATACCCCAGGGCAAACTACCTGGACGTTCGCCTCATGGGCATTTTGGAGCCGTGGGACTTTGCCAAGGTCGGTCCGTTCGATCCCGCCATGCAGGAAGGCGACTTCCGCGTCGTCTCCGTCGATGCATCTACCAAGGACCAGGTGGTCATTGATAAGTTGGCGCTCGACGTTGCGGGCAACGATGCCGAGGCCGTACTGGGGCTCAATAAAAAGAGCATCCGAACCTGGGCGCGCAAGGCCCGCAAGCATAAGGATGGCCTGGTGATGGTGCCGGTCTACTTTGTCGATCGTCCGGCGACGGACAGCCGCGATGGCGAGCAGGTGCGCATTGCCGTAAACGGACAGACGGGCCGCGCGGCCGCGGCGGTGTTTAGCGACAAGCGCGAAACGCATATCGTGGCACCGCTCAACCCGAGCCCGCATCTGTCCGGTGAGAGCACCGTGCATGCCACGCCCATCGAGGTCAAATACGTTAAGTCGCCGTTTCTGTACCAGATCGTGCGCCGTGGAGGCGGCGAGCAACCGCGCCAGGTTGCAGCGGTTGCCGAGGGTTCCTACCGAGAGGAGAAGCCCAAACGCAAGGGCTTGTTCGCTGCGATCTTTGGGAAGTAGGGAAGCGCAGCATGGGACGGCTCGCAGGCATGCGGGCTGCCGTCCGGTAGTTTGGCAGGGGGTAGATGTAAATAAACGGTGGAGCGGCTGCAAAAGAGCCGCCTCGCTGGGCAAAATCAGGTTGTGCCGCGGAACCCGCTCCTCAGTTAGTCACACTTCGGAAGCGCGGGCAACGCAGACGCAAGTGTCTTAAGGGCCGGCTGCAACCGGCCCTTTTCTGTGGCAGCCAATGGGCCCACATCAGACGAAGGTCGCGTTTTTGCCTGTCAGGTCATGGACGCCAGCCACGGCTAGAATGTCGTTGCCGGCGTCCATGACCGGTATTGTTTCGTAGCGTGCGCCTCAACCGCGGGTGCGCCTGCGACGGCTGCGGTGGTTTCGGTCGCAACGTGCTGCTACCCTTGCGTTTCGCCATTAGTCGCTTCGTTGATGGCGCGGTACTCGGCACTCAGCTCGCGCGCCAGCTCTTCCTTGCTTGGAAGATACGGCAGGTATTTGGCGGTAAACACTTGGTCGTTGTCTTCGGGCAGCGTGTACTCGACGATCGAATCGCTTTTGTCCGCGCAGAGCACGATGCCTATGGGCGGATTGTCGCCTTCGTTCATGAGCTCACGCGTGTAGTAGTTCACATACATTTGCATCTGGCCCAGGTCCTGATGCGTAAGGTCATCGGTCTTAAGGTCGATGAGCACGAAGCAGCGCATCAGATAGTTGTAAAAAACAAGGTCAATATAGAAATGGCGTCCATCAAAGGTGATGCGCTTTTGGCGCGCCTCGAAAGCGAAGCCACGGCCAAGCTCCAGCAGGAACTTCTGAAGATGCGTGATGAGCGCCTGCTCTAGATCGCTCTCGCGAAACGTAGCATCGTCCGAGAAACCTAAAAACTCCAGTACATATGGGTCGCGGATGATATCCTCGGGGCGACGAGCCGGGGCGCTCTCTTGGATTTCCTGGGTGACGGCCTCTTTGTCCTTGCTGGCAAGTAGGCGCTCGCGGAACATGGTGTTGATCTGGCGTTCGAGCTGACGCGTGCTCCAGCGAGAATCGGCGCATTCGTTCATGTACCAGGTGCGAGCTTCGGGGTCAGGAATGCGTATTAACCTGCGGTAATGTGTCCAGCTCAATTCGGGACGCAGTGAGTCCCGAATTGGAAATGCAAGATAGAACTGACGCATTTTGCGCAGCTCTCTTGCTTCAAAACTTTTACCAAAATCCTTGGTAAGTCTGATTGCGATGGCCTTGAGCAGCGCCTCTCCATACTTGGCGCGCCCCTCTCCGCCCTGTTCATCAACAATACTCTTGCCGATCTCCCAATATGCCTCAACCATCGCAAAGTTAACGGCGGTATAGGCCTTGTCGCGAGCGGCGTTGAGAATCGAGGAGACCTGCTTGTAAAAACCTTCGGGTACGATTGCCGATTCTCCACGGTTTACCAGTTCGCCCATCACTGTCGCCCCACTTTCCTCTTGTGGAATGCATTTTTATCGCATTTAGTTTAAAGCCTCGCGCGGACACGAATTGCTGTGCTGTCTGGCGCCTTCGCATGGGGGCCTTTCGGTGACTAAAATGTGGCCATAGAGACAGTTTTAACGAACCTCATTGGGGGTGACGCGCGTGGACAACAACACCTTGCTGTTCCAGGACAAGGGTTCGGGCAGGGTTAAAGACGTCAGGATCTATCCCAATCGGATTGAGGCGCTCAAAAAAGGCGTGCTCTGTGGCAAGTACGCCCAGATTGTCTACCTTAAGGACATTACGGGCGTTAACAGGGTCAAGGACAAGCACGTGCTTCTGCGTAACAGACTGCTGACAGCCTGCACCTTCAGCCTCAGCAGCCGCGCGAAGGCCCAGGAATTCGTCAACGTGCTCAATATGGTGATGTGACCAGTGCACAAAAAACCGGGATGCAAGGAGCCGCACCTTGCATCCCGGCTGAGCTAAAACGGCGCTGCTGCATGCCGTTGGAGCTTTAGCGCTTGATCTCGATATCGTCGAGCTTGACGTCCATGGCCTCGGTCTTGGCCTTGGCGATGTCGTCGGCAAATTCCAGAGACTTCATCATGGTCTCGACGGCGTCCTTGTGCTCCTCGACATTGTCGATACGCACGTACACGCTGCCGCCGTCAACGTCGGTGAAGTACTCGGTCGTCACACCGCCGGAGTGCGTGAAGTAGGCGCTGCGCCAGGTCTTGCCGTTGTACTTAACGGGGTCGCTCTCGGTCCATCCAGAGTTGGCCTTCCACTTTGCCTCGTAGTCGAACAGCTCGTCGGCGTTCTTGTCAGAGTCGAAGACGGGGATGAAGCGATCGCTGGCGTGCTCGCTCTCGGTGAACTTAAACTGGGCCCTGTCGGCCGTGTCGCCTGCGACGTCGGTGATCTCGACGCCCTCGGGGACCTCGACTTTAAACCAAATGAAGTCGGTCCTCATATCCACGGCTGGCTTTTCTGCTCCGCCGCCACCGCCACTGCCGGTAGCGCCGCTGCCGCCGCAGCCCACCAGGGCAACTGCGGCAAAGAGACTGATGCAGAGGGTGAGAATCGCAAAGGCCTTCTTTTTCATGGTCGTGTCCTCCTCGATCTGTAACCGCCCATGGATTACCTGCCTTTACTGTACGCGCGGACGGCTCGCTAGGGTGGGCCATGTGTCCCATTCTGAGGGCCGGATTTGCGCCTTTAAGTGGCAATATGTTCGGACGCAAGGGGGGGGAGGGCCGGCGCCGTCGGCCCTCCCCGGGGTTGGGTGCTCGTTGTTTTAATGGGGCGCGCGTACGCGGGCGTGTGCGGGGTCCCGTTACTTGATCTCGATGCTTGAAATCTCAACTTCGCGTGCCTCGGCAACTGCCTTCGCCATGTCATCGGGGAACTCGATGGAGTTAAGGAGCGCCTCGGCTTCTTTCTTGTGCTGATCGAAGTTCGCGATGAGAACGCAAACGCTTCCCGGCTCAACGTCGGTAAAGAGATAGGTATGGGTGCCGCGGTTGTCCTCGCACGTTCCGGTGAGCCATGTCCTGCCGTTGTACTCGACGGGGTCGCCAACTTTCCACTGGAACATGCTGTTCTTTCGACCTTCATCGGCAAGAGTCTCTTCTGCCGTCATCTTCTCTTGCCAAACGGGGATGAAACGGTCGACTGTGGTGTTCTCGT
>WGSR01000129.1 GCA_014871545.1 Collinsella sp.
GTCATCCCCTGCGCCGACTTCTCTGCCGACAAGGCCGCCGAATATGATGCCTTCGCCTTCGGCTGCCCCGCCATGGGCTCCGAGGAGCTCGAGTACGATGAGTTCCAGCCGATGTGGGACGAGGTCAAGGAGACTCTCGGCGACAAGAAGGTCGTCCTCTTTGGCTCCTATTCGTGGGCCGAGGGCGAGTGGATGGACAACTGGAAGGCCGACGCCGACGAGGCCGGCGTCAACGTCGTGGACTCCACCATCTGCTACGACGCGCCCGACAACGAGGGCGAGACCGCTTGCAAGGCCCTCGGAGCCGAGCTCGCGTAACGAACCCAGGGCCTCCAAGAGAGCCTGCATCAAAGCGCATCCCCATCCCTACAAAAGAGCGGGGCGGGATTCAAGTCCAGCCCCGCTCTTTTGTAACGGCAGTTACATCAACCGGCTACGAGATATTGCCCAAGAACGCCTTGGTGCGCTCGCTCTTGGGGTGGTCGAAGACCTCGCTCGGCGTACCCTCTTCCACAATGACGCCGCCGTCCATAAAGACGACGCGGTCGGCGACATCGCGGGCAAAGCCCATCTCGTGCGTCACGACGATCATGGTCATGCCGTCGCGTGCCAGGTCGCGCATGACACCCAGAACGTCGCGGACGAGCTCGGGGTCGAGCGCCGACGTAGCCTCGTCAAAGAGCATGACGTGAGGGTTCATCGACAGGGCGCGGGCGATGGCAACGCGCTGCTGCTGGCCGCCCGAGAGCTGGCTCGGCATAAAGTCGATACGCTCGGCAAGACCGACCTTGGTCAGCTCCTCGACGGCAATCTTCTCGGCCTCTTCCTTGCTGCGCTTGAGCACCTTCTGCTGCGCGAGCATGACGTTCTTTTTGACTGAGAGGTGCGGGAACAAATTGAACTGCTGGAACACCATACCCAGATGCGTGCGCACCTTGTTAAGGTCGACGCCCTTGGCGCACACGTCAACACCCTCGACGATAATCGAGCCGCTCGTGGGATGCTCCAGACGATTGATGCAGCGAAGCATCGTCGACTTGCCCGAGCCCGAGGGGCCCAAGACCACAACGACCTCACCCTTGTGCACATCCAGATCGATATCGCGCAGGACCACGTTGTCGCCAAAGGCCTTCTGGAGGTTCTTGATGCTGACGACGACCTCGTTCGAGTTATTGGTTTCGCTCATGATAGGACCTCCTTACAGACCGGCGATGTGATCGGCAGGCGTCGCGACAACCTGTCCGGCGCTCTTGGCGGGACGCTTCTTCTTGGTCTCGGCCGTGCCCAAAAGCCTCGCCTCAAGACCGCTCACCAAGCGAGCGAGCGGCAGGGTGATGACCAGATAGAACAGGGCGGCAACCACGTACGGTGTAATGGAGCCCGTCGTGGCCACGATGGTACGGGCGTTCATGACGATCTCGACCACGCCCACGGCCGCAAGCAGCGACGTATCCTTGTAAAGCAAGATAAACTCGCTGGTCAGCGTAGGCAAAACATTGCGGAACGTCTGCGGAATCATAACGTAGAGCAGCGTCTGGAAGGCATTCATGCCCAGAGAGCGAGCAGCCTCGTTTTGGCCCTTGGGGATCGATTGAATACCGGCACGGAAGATCTCGCACAGGTACGCAGACGAGTTCATGGCCATGACGATGACGCCGAGCACGTAGTCATCAACCTTGACGCCGGCCAACGGCAGACCGAAGAACGCGATATAGATCTGCAGGAACGCCGGCGTACCACGGATGATATTCACATAGATGCCGGCAAGGCAACGAAGGATGCGCGACTTGGAAATGCGCATGAGCGATAGGGCGAAACCGAAGGGAATGGCCAGCGGAAACGCCACAAGCACGATCGAGAGCGACATAAGGAAGCCCTTAAAGACGATCGGCAGGCTTTGGACCAAAATGACCGGGTTCAAGAACAGGCGCAGGAACATATTGGAGTTCCAAGCCTCGACCCACGGCTGTTCCTTAAGATCGGCCAAGAAGTTATCGAAGGCCGTCACGCCCTTGATCTCCACCGACGGAATCTTGGAGATCTTCTTGGTCGACCCGTCAGCGAGCGTATAGGTGCCGCTAAAGACCTCATCGCCGCCCTCGACGGGAAACGTCACACCATAAACCTCGACACGGAAAAAGCCGCCGGCAGGCGCCGTCTCGCCAAAATCAATCTTGAGCGTCTGGCCGTCAGCCTTGCACGTGGGCTTCATGGGCGTACGATCCATGAGGTCCTCGCCCGAGAGCATCGTCAATCGCGTGTCATCGGTACCAAACGTCGTGCCGTCGACAAACGTCAGCGAAAGACCGCTCAGCTCCTCATCGGCATCGGCCTGGACCTCCCAGGTAATGCGCGTCTCGGTACCGCCGACCACAGCGCTGCCCGAACCGGTGTTGGGTCGGGCGGTAATCTTTGCGGTCTCAAGCGCCTGGGCGGTCGTGGGCGCATATGCCCCCACGCACACCAGCGCGAGCGCCACGGCCATGACGCAGACTAGCTTTTGGAGCAAGGCGGGCAGTGGAAAACGCTGCTCCGCGGCCCCTTTGTTCAGTCGAGACAAGGTGGCTCCTATCGTAGAAGTTGCCGGCAAAACGAGACGGAAATACTCTCCGTCAAGAGAAGCGCAAAGGCCCTCTCCGCCAAAACGGAAAGGGCCCGTGAGCAATCAAGTAGCTATTTTACTTGATGTTGTACTTAGCCATGAGGGCGTCAACGGTACCGTCGTCGGTCAGGTCCTTGATGGCCTGGTTGATGTCGTCCTTGAGCTTGGTGTTGCCCTGGTTGATGGCGATGGCGTACTCCTCGCCGGTGCTAATCTGCTTAATGGTCTGGCAGGTGTTGAACTGCTCGGCGGTCAGCTGGCTGGCAACGGAGCGGTTGGTGACTACGGCGTCGCCCTTATCGGACTGCAGGGCGCTGAAGCACTCGGTGGCGTCCTTGTAGGGGACAATCTTGGCCTTGGGGAAGTTCTCCTGGGCAAAGGACTCGGCGGTCGAGCCAGACTGGACGATGATGGTAGCATCGGCGTTGTTGAGCTTCTCGCTGTAGTTGTCGGCCGTGATGTCGGTGTTATCGACCTTAGTCACGATAGCCTGATCGTCCATGTAGTAGGAATCGGAGAAAGTGACTTCTTTCTCGCGCTCGGGCGTGTCGGTGATAGCCGCGATGGAGACGTCATATTTGGCGCCCGAAGCGACGCCCGGAACCAGCGTGTCAAAGTCATTGTTGACATACTCGACATCCAGGCCCAGCTTGTCGCCGATAGCCTTGATGAGCTCAAGGTCAAAGCCCTGATAATCGCCGTTGTCATCCTTGTACTCAAACGGAGCGTACTCGGCAGAGGTGCCGACGGTCAGCGTACCGTCCTTGACGAGCGCGTACTCCTTGGAGCCGTCGACCTTCTCGACCTTAGCGTCGTCAGAGCTGCTGGAACCGGCATCAGAACCAGAGGTGGCGTTGGACGAGCCGCAGCCCGTCAGAGCGAGGGCGAGCGCCATAGCACCCGTGGCGGCAAATGCGCCAAGCTTCTTCAGCTTCATAATCAGTCTCCTTCCAATGACCCCACGTGATTCAGAGGTCTGCAAAAACTGAGGGTTATTATGCACCCGCTTGGAAGAATCTGCAATTAGAAAACTGATTGAAACAAACCCATAACGTGAATGTAGCACTCCAGTTTATGGCAGCCTTTACTGCTGCAATGACCTTAACAGTTTGATTTCAGCCGCATAACCTGCAAGTTCGTTCGGAGTCTCCAAAAAAAACGGCAGCGAACGCAAACGGCCATTCGATACAATATTCTGTATAACCTGCATACCGCCGCCAAACTCTTCACTACCCAGGTAGCCCTTGCCGATGCACTCGTGGCGATCCTTATGGGCGCCGCAGGGATTCTTGGAGTCATTGATGTGCACAGCGCGCAGGCGCTCGATACCCACCACACGATCGAACTCGTCAAGCACACCGTCAAGATCGCGGACGATATCATAGCCGGCGTCATTCACATGGCAGGTATCTAGGCAAACGCCCAACTTGGCCGACAGCTCGGGGCGCTTGTCGGCAACGCCCTCGATGATGAGCGCCAGCTCCTCAAAGCTGCGGCCCACCTCGGTGCCCTTGCCGGCCATGGTCTCGAGCAGCACCGTCGTCTGCTGGCCCTCAAACATCACCTGGCACAGGGTGTCGACGATCATCTGAATGCCGGCGTCGGAGCCCTGCCCCACATGCGCACCGGGATGGAAGTTGTAGTAGTTGCCGGGCAGCGCTTCCATGCGCTGCAGATCCTCGGCCATGGCCTCCAGGGCAAACTCGCGCGCCCGCTCCTTAGCGGAGCAGGGGTTATAGGCATACGGGGCATGAGCCACGAGCGGGCCAAAGTCGTTTTGCTCCATAAGCTCGCGCAGGGCCGCCACGTCATCCATGTCAAGGTCTTTTGCCTTGCCACCGCGCGGGTTGCGCGTAAAGAACGCAAAGGTATTGGCGCCAATGGACAACGCCGTCTCCCCCATCGCCCGATAGCCCTTCGTCGTCGAAAGATGGCACCCGATCGTCAGCATCTCCAACTCCCCCTCATCAGTTGCGGTGAAATACGGTCTATTGGTGCCCTATTTTGGCGCAAACAGACCGTATTCCACCGCAAGTTATAAAAGGGGCATCAGAGATGTGGGCCGCCAGGCACCACGGGCGCCGGCGTCATGATCCCCTGCGCGTCAGCGCCAAGTCCTAGAGGGCTAGACGGATCGCATCGATGATGTGCGCACAGTGCTGCGTGGCGGCAAGGGGCATGACGGGACTCTCGAGTTTCCCCGCCCGGATGAGCTGGGTCGCATGCTGGATT
>WGSR01000013.1 GCA_014871545.1 Collinsella sp.
CCATCTTTTGGCAGACGAGCGTAAACGAGATGCCGATCACGGCCATGGCGGCAAGTAGCATGCCGTAGTGGATAACGGCGCTCACGTCGTGCGAGCCAATGCCCTTGTCGATCATCTGGGCAATCACCAGCGGCGTCAGCAGGTCAAAGATCACTTCAATCAGCTTACACGCAGGGCCGATCACCATATACCGGCGAAACTTACCACCAAAACGCCTAAGCAGCTCAATCATAAAAAGGCGCTCCCTATCATCATCCACATTCAATTCGAATCATGATAGTACGGTGAGCCCAAAAGAAGCGTAAACAACTCGTCATTTCTAATGGGATTCGGTTTCCAAAGAAGCGGAAAGGCACGCGCACACCCAGCCAGTGTCGGGTCGACCGCCTGATATACTTACATTAGTGCTACCAAGTTAGTCGCCGACCCTTGAAATGAGGTGCCGAGATGAACGACATTCTCGCAAGAAGAGCAAGACGAGCAACCGTGGGCATCGCCCTTTCCGCGGCACTTGTCGCGGGAATCGCCCCCGCAACGGCGATCGCGGCAGAAACCAGTTCCCCCACCGGTGCGGCCGTTTCGCAGACGAGCGCCACCAGCGGCAATTCGGGCACCCTGCAGACGGAAGATGCGGCCGCCGCAAAAGAAAAAGCGTATGCAGCCATGCAGGAAGCGCTCAAAAACCTCGAGGCCGCAAAAGACGCCGCAAGTCCCGAGAAACTTGCGGAAATCGATGATGACATTGCCGCTTTTCAAGAGATCTACGACATGGTGGTGACGGAAGCCGCCAAACGGAGGGAACCCCTTCCCGCCATGCAAGCGAACGTCGATGCAGCCCAAGCCAAATACGATGAGGCCCACAACCGGACAAGCGGCCTTCAGGCAGAATTAGATAAGGCACTTGAAGCACTCGGCGACGAGGAGCCCAGCACAGCTATTAAGGAGCATATTAAGCAGTTGCGCATGGAGATCATGGCGGCAGAAAGGCGAGAAAAATCTTATGAAGATGATCTTCACTCCTACCAACGCCGACTCGAAAGCCAGGAAAAACAGGTTCAGCATTTCGAAAGTGAGGCAGAGGAAGCTAAAGCCCACATCGACGAGGACATAGCCAAGCGAAATGCGCTCCTCGGCGATTTGGAAAAGGCGCAAGCGGCCTATGATGACGCCTGCAAAGCATACGAAGAGGCAAAGGCCGCGGCAGATAAGACCACCTCGCCCGAGATAACGAAACCCGCCGAGACGACAAAACCCTCCAGCTCAGCGCAACCGGCCGAGGCGACACAGCCCACCGGCTCGTCCGCGACCGGCAAAAATACCCCGCCAAGCTCCACCAAGCAGGCGAACTCGAGCAGCGGCAAGCAAGCAGATACGACCGCCGGCAAGCTCGCGAACACGGGCGACACAGCACCGAGCGCAATCGCACTCGCAGGAATCGCCGCCGCAGGCCTCGGAATAACCGCCACAGCCGCACGCCGCATCAAGAACTCAAAATAGCCGACAGAGCATTCTGCCTTCACCAATCCACAAGCCCAGAGACAAAAAGAGGCCCGTTTCCCCAACCAAGGGAAACGGGCCTCTTTACTTGTAAAAACAAATGGTAATGCCACTGTCTCTTGAAGCACATCGCCACCGCGCTCCAAACAACGCCAACGAGCAGCATTCCTTAAGGGATAGATTTAATTAGGCTAGCGCGCCTTTACGGGTGATTTTTGGACGAAGTGATCCCGGTGCCGGCGGGCTGTTTGGTAGTCGAGCGATCCCGCAGGCAAAGCCGAGGACCAGCGAGACACCAAACACCTCGCCGCCGGCCGGGCCATGTCGCGGCACCAAAAAGCGCCCGTGCGCTCGATGGATTCGGATGCCCGACAGAGGCTCCTTATGGCTGCTTCCTTCCGGACCTGACCAGATTCGGAACATGTCGTCATCCGAACCCATCGAACACGCTAGGCGCTTGGTATATCTTACCTGCTCCCGCCCGATGGGGCAAGGTAGCTAATTTGGGACGGGGCTTTTTGACTACTTGGGCAATCAGATCGACAAGTAGTCAAATAAGCCCCGTCCCAAAAAGACTGGTCTGACGCTGTGCCACGAAAAGGGCCTATCTACTACGTTTAGGCCGCAGGGGTCAACCATAGCCGGCTTTTTCGAAAATCGGCAAGCCGTCTACCTGCGGTTTTGTTTTCGCATATTCCGGGATGGTCGAGGGTGCCCGGCTAAACGTAGTAGATGGCCGCATTTCATGGCGGACGGTCCGATCCAAGGCCCAAGGCGGCCAGCCTCGGATGGCCATTCTGATGTTGCGGTGGAATAGTTCCTGTTTTTGCTGCCTGAGTCGCCAAACAGGAACTATTCCACCGCAACTTATAGGGAGATGGGTTTTAGAGGCGGGCGAGGTCGTAGGATCGAGCGGCGGCTTCACCGGCGCAGATGAGGTTGGTTGTGGCTTCCTGGGGGTCGAGCGCTTGGTCAAGGGGCATGGGTCTGCGGCAAACCGGCAGAACCAAGTCGACACCCTGCCCATACACCGCATCCAGGTTGTCAGCACGACCGCCCACGACGGCGACCACCGGCTTGCCATATCGCTTCGCACGACGGGCCACGCCCACCGGTGCCTTTCCAGCGGCGGACTGCTCATCCATGTTGCCCTCGCCCGTTATGACCAGGTCGGCATCGCGCACGCGTTCGTCAAACCCAATCAGATCGAGCACCGTCTCCACACCCGAACGCAACTCGGCACCAAGTGCCAACAACGCGGCGCCCAGGCCGCCCGCGGCACCGGCACCGGGCACGCCGAGCACCGAGCCAAATGTCCGTGCGCCCTCGGGCACGCGCAATAACCCCTGAGCCCGTGCCTCGGCAATCGCCGTATCGAGCAGACGACCGTAGCCGACCATCCAGCTGTCGAACCCGCGCAGTACCTCGGCATCACCCGTCGGCAAACCCTTCTGCCCACCAAACACCGCCAGTGCGCCTCGACGCCCCACGAGCGGATTCTCGACATCGGAAAGCACCACGACACGCGTGCCATTTAGTGCCCGAAGCGCCGGTGCCAAATCGATACTCGCCACGCGTTCAAGGCCCGCGAGACCGGGGGCGATATTACAGCCACACTCATCGACAAGGCGGGCGCCCAGCGCCTGCAGTATGCCGGCGCCACCGTCGTTGGTGGCGCTGCCGCCCAGACCAATATAGATCGTCTTTGCACCCGCGCGAACCGCGCGAAGCATGAGCTCGCCCACGCCATAGGTCGAGGCCGCAAGCGCCGCCGATTCCGTGCAGGGCGAATACCCAATACCCGCCGCCTCGGCCATCTCAATTACAGCCGACTCGTGCTCGCCGTCCACCAGCATCCGGGCAGACACGCGGTCGCCCAAGGGGCCTGCGACTTCACATGCCACGACCTCACCGCCGCACGCGGCAACGGCATCGAGCGTTCCCTCGCCACCATCTGCCAGTGGCAATGCACGCACCTCGGCATCGGGCCACACGCGGCGCACACCTTCGGCAACCGCCGCCTCCGCCTGTGCACTCGAAACGCTGCCCTTAAAGGAATCAATCGCCAACAGCACACGACGGGGCCGGCGCTGCACGGAGCCAAAGTCGAGCGTCTCGCCAGCGAGATCCCCAACACCCGCAAGCGCCTCGGCGTGGGCGGCATGCGCCTCAAGATCGGCCCCACAACCGCAGCCAGCACCATCGGTGCCACGCAGCCCACTAAAATAACCACTTAGCACCGCGCGGCACTCGTCTGCCAGCACGCCGGCGGTCACATTAAACCGATGGTTCAGGCGCGAATCGGCATTGAGGTCGTATAGCGACCCCAGAGCGCCCGCTTTAGCATCGGCCGCGCCGTACACGCAGCGCCCCACGCGCGCGTTGACCATAAGCCCCGCGCACATGCAGCAGGGCTCGAGCGTCACGTAGACCGTGCAATCGGAAAGGCGCCAACGACCGAGCGACCGCGCGGCGGCGCATAGGGCCGCAAACTCGGCATGCGCCGAAGGGTCCTGATCGAGCTCGCGACGATTATGCGCCCGCGCGACAATCTCACCAGCGCGCACTACCACAGCGCCAATGGGCACCTCGCCCACCGCCGCGGCGACTCGCGCCTCCGCCAACGCCTCGCGCATGAACTTCTCGTCGATTTCGGTGATCGTCATCGTTCGCCTTCCCTGTTGCAAATTCAAAACGATGCTATCATTACGACTCACGGAGAGATGGCAGAGCGGTTGAATGCGGCGGTCTTGAAAACCGTTGAGCGCGAGAGCGTTCCGGGGGTTCGAATCCCCCTCTCTCCGCCACTTTAGTGATTCACCGGTGTCATGGTCCGCTCAAACAACGCATCGACCACGTCGGCTATCTCAGGTCGACGCTCAAGATCGTGGCCCGATTCCCACCATATCGTGAAAAGACGAATAATACCGCCGGCGACAAACTCGGACGTCGTCTCGAGTGACACGGGGGCCAGGGCATCCTCGGCAAGCACGTTCATCACACGCTCGCGGATGGAGCGGGCAATGCGGTCGCAAATAACGTTGGTCAACATGCCCGACATGCTGCTTGCCAAAATGTTATCCATGAGCCGCTCGTGCGTCAGAATCAAATCCATAGCATCGTCCAAAATCGCGTGCCGAAGCGCGCGCACGTCCTCGGCAGACACTGCGCCGGCCTCATCGGGCTGTTTTTGCGGCAAGCCCGACATGAGCTCATCGATATAAAAGGCAAAGTAATCGTTCTTGTCGCGAAAGTGCTTGTAGAACGTCGTGCGGCGAATCATGGCGCGGTCGCACAGCATGGCAACCGTCAGGTCCTCAAAACGATGCTCCTCGAGAAGCTCGGTGAAGGCATCGAAAAGGGCGCGGTAGGTTTTCTTAATGCGAAGGTCCACTGGTATCGCCATCCTCAGGGCAAAGACAACACTCGTCAATCTGTCGCATATCTTACACCTGTACCTCGCGCGCTTTGCCCCGGTGCCGACCCCGCCGAAAACACAACGCTTACCGGAAAGTTCGGCACGGTAAAACGTTGCGGGTATACTAGTAGCGTTATACCAACGGCAGCTGGCGCATGCCGCCGCGGCCATTCGAAACGGAGACATCATGATTACCGTCATCATCGGCATCGTTGTTGTCATTGTGATTGTCTGCGCCATCGCCGGCATCTACAACAACATGGTCACCAAGCGTAACCGCATCGATAACGCCTGGCAGAACATCGATACGCAGCTGCAGCGCCGCAACGACCTGATCCCCAACCTGGTCGAGACCGTCAAGGGCTACGCCAAGCACGAGCAGGAGACGCTCTCCGCCGTGATCAGCGCGCGTAACACCGCCGTCAAGGCCACCACGCCCGAGGCCAAGATGGAAGCCGACAACGTGCTGACCGGTGCGCTGCGCCAGCTCTTCGCCGTAGCCGAGGCCTATCCCGATCTTAAGGCAAACACCAACTTTACGCAGCTGCAGGCATCACTCGAGGATACCGAGAACAAGATTAGCTACGCACGCCAGAGCTACAACGATTGCGTGCTCAGCTACAACAACGCCATTCAGACGTTCCCGGCTGTCATCTTTGCCGGCATCTTCCAGTTTAAGGAGCGCCAGGGCTTCGAGGCCGCCGAAGCAGCCCGCCAGGCCCCGACCGTCAAGTTCTAGTAGTTTGACAGCGCATCCTTAATCGGCTAAATGCATAAACCGCTCCGTCGAATGCATACTTCGACGGAGCGGTTTCCTTTTTCGCGAAGGTCCCCCTCTAAGCGCCGTGCATTTTTAGGAGTATTCAACATAACCAAGAGCTTCGGGCGCCACGATAAATGCCAAAGACCGCGAATATCCCTGCAAATCAAACACTGTCAGCCCATAACCCCGCCCATCATTCGTGGAAAACATCGAGAACTCCCGATTTTTTGCCCGAAGCCGGTATGCAGGGGCCTTCGATTGCAGAATACTCGCAAAAATGCACTCGCCATCACCCCCACATGGCGCGAACCAAAACAAAAGCGCGGCCTTCCTTTCCGGCGCACTCCGCAGGACGAAAGAACCTCCGCCGCACGAAGTGCGCAGCGGAGGTTCTTTCATGTCCGAGGACGCGCCAGAAAGGAAGGTTGCCCTCGGGCCGGACAGCTAAGACAGCTTACGCGACGGTGTAAACCCAGTTGTGCTTGTCCTCGACAGCACCGGACTGGATGCCAGTCAGGGTCTCGCGGAGCTTCTTCATCACAGGACCGATCTCGGTGTAGCCAGCCGGGAAGGTCACGGTCTCGTCGGCGCCGTAAACCTTGTTGTCGATCTCGCCAACCGGGGAGATGACGGCAGCGGTGCCGCACAGGCCGCACTCGACAAAGGTACCGGCCTTGACCTCGGCCCACTCGACGGGACGTTGGTCAACGGTCATGCCCAGGTCCTGAGCAACCTGAACGAGCGAACGACGGGTGATAGAGGGCAGGATGGAGTCGGTGTGCGACTGAGGAACGACGAGGGTGCCGTCCTCCTTCACGAACAGGACGTTGGCGCCACCGGTCTCCTCGACATAGGTACGGGACTCGGAGTCAAGATACAGGTTCTCGGCATAGCCCTCGCGGTGGGCCTCCATCGTGGGCTTAAGGGACATGGCGTAGTTCAGGCCGGCCTTGATGTTGCCGGTGCCGTGCGGTGCGGCACGGTCATACTCGGAAACGCGCAGCTTGACGGGCTTGAGGCCACCCTTAAAGTACGGACCGACCGGGGTCACGAGAATGCGGAACGTGTACTCAGGAGCGGGAGCCACGCCGATCACGTCACCGGAACCGATCATAAACGGACGCACGTACAGGGTCGCGCCGGAACCGAAGGGCGGAACCCAGGCGGCGTTGGCAGAAACGACCTGCTTGACGGCCTCAACGAACTTGTCCTTGGGGAACGGGGGCATCTCGAGGCGCTGGGCAGAGTTATACATGCGCTCGGCGTTCATGTCGGGACGGAAACAGACGATGCTGCCGTCCTCGGCGGTGTAGGCCTTCAGGCCCTCAAAGACCTCCTGGCAGTAATGGAAGATGCCGCCGCACTCGGAGACATGCAGGGTGTGATCGGTGGTCAGGCCACCCTCGTCCCACTCGCCGTCCTTCCAATGGGCCTCGTAGCTGTAATCGGTCTTCATGTAGCCAAAGCCGAGGCTACCCCAATCGATATCCTTCTTCTCGACAGTCATATGTCGCTCCTTACATATACAGTTGCAAACTCGCGAACCCGCACGCAAGGACCGAGGCCGACCGCGTCGCAACGTCGCACGCCCGGAGCGTAGAGCCGGACGGGACACGCGAGCAGCATCAAAGCCGATGGCACGTCGATTCGCATGCACGAGATTGTACTCCGCACGCGCGTCGGATAAAACGTTTTTCTTTAACTAAGTAAAGTATTTTCATTTGACCGAAGCTGAAGAGGCCCGCCACCGTAAACGGTGACGGGCCTCAACTGCACGGTTTGCGCGCTGGCTCGAGCTAGGCGTTCTTTTTGCCCAGCTTAGCCTTAACCAGACCGACCACGGTCGGGATGATCGACACGGCAACGATGCCGATAATCAGCAGCTCAAAGTGCTCCTGCACAAAGGGAATGCCGCCAAAGAAGTAGCCCAGCAGCGTAAAGACCGTCGACCAGGTAATGCCGCCCAGCACGTTAAAGATGACAAAATTGCGCCAGTGCATGCCGCCCATGCCAGCGATAAAGGGCACAAAGGTGCGGATAAACGGGAAGAAGCGACCCAGGAAGATGGCCAGGTGACCCCACTTGTCCAAGAAGTCCTCGGACTTTTTAATGCGCTCGGGCGTCATGGCCTTGACCTTGCCCGAAGCGATGATCTTTTTGCCAAAGAAGTGACCGATCATAAAGTTGCACTGATCACCCAAGATGGCAGCCGCCCATGCGACGGCCAGCAGGGCCACGATGTTAAAGCCACCGTTGTGGGCAAAGAAGCCCGAAGCAAACAGCAATGAATCGCCAGGAAGGAACGGGAAGAACACCACGCCCGTCTCGATAAAGATGATCAGGAACACGCAGCCGTAGGCCATAAGCGGGCCGGCGGCGATCCAGCTGGCGATCGCGGTGCGCGGATCCTTAAGCAGCTCGGCGATAAAATTGATGAAACCCATGAAGTAAAACCTCTCAGTTGTGGGCGCGGACACGTCCAAGTTGACCAGTATACGGTTGCGGCGCGAGCACGGGCCAAACCCCTCAAAAGTCTTACTTCATTACCAGCAAGTTTGCATAACTGACACTTGTCGCCCAAAGCGAAGCAAGATCGCCCTTCCTAATCCCTAGCGAATCGCTATACTTTATTGAATCGCATTGTCACGGCGCTAAGGGAGGGCGGCCGGTGAGCTTTATCAATACCATTCGCGAGGACATCAAGACCGTCCAAGCGCAGGATCCCGCTGCGCAAAACGGTCTAGTCATCTTCCTTTCCTATCCTGGCCTGCACGCCAAGTGGAACCACGTGCCCGAGCACTGGCTCTGGGAGCACGGTCATCGCTCGCTCGCCCGCGTGCTCTCGCAAATCACCCGCCACATCACCGGCGTCGAGATTCATCCCGCGGCACAGATCGGCAAGCATTTCTTTATCGACCATGCCATGGGCGTCGTCATCGGCGAGACCACCATTGTGGGCGACAACTGCGTGCTCTACCAGGGCGTTACGCTCGGCGGCACCGGCAACGAGACCGGCAAGCGCCACCCCACCCTGGGCAACAACGTCACCGTGGGCACGGGCGCCAAGGTGCTCGGCAACATCCGCATCGGCAACAACGTCAAAATCGGCGGCAACTCGGTTGTCGTCAAGGACGTGCCCGACAACTGCACCGTCGTGGGCGTGCCGGGACGCATCATCAAGCGCAACGGCTGCCGCGTGTTCGAGGAGAGTTTCGACGCCAAGCAGCATCGCGAGTACATGCCCGATGACGCCGCCGAGCAGAGTGCCCTCAACCGCCAAGGCATCACCGAGAATGCCCGCCGCGTCAAGGAACTCGAGCGAGAGGTGGCCGAGCTCAAGGCCCTCGTCGCCAAGCTCGTGGACGAACGCTAGGAACGCAAGCGGCACAAAACAATATCGGCACCGACGCAAAAGGCGCGCCAGGGAATCAATCCCCGGCGCGCCATTCCTTTTGATGTGACATGCGGGACTGTCCCTTTGTCACATTATGCGAACTGACTCAGATAGAGGTCGGCATAAGCGCCCTCGGCTGCGAGCAGCTCCTTATGCGTGCCCTGCTCGATAATGTTGCCGTGGTCCATGACCAAGATCAGGTCGGCGTCCACGATCGTCGACAGGCGATGCGCGATCACAAAGCTCGTGCGCCCGCGCATAAGCGCGTCCATGGCGCGGCCGATAGCAAGCTCGGTACGCGTGTCCACGCTTGAGGTCGCCTCGTCCAGAATGAGAATCGCCGGGTTGTTGAGCAGCACGCGAGCGATGGTCAGCAGCTGACGCTGGCCCTGGCTGATGCTTTCGGCATCGTTGGCCACGCGCGTGTCGTAGCCCTGCGGCATGGTGCGCACAAAGAAGTCAACCTGGGCGGCGCGCGCAGCCGCAACAACCTCCTCGCGCGTTGCCTCGGGGCAGCCGTAGGCGATGTTCTCGGCAATCGTGCCGTCGAACAGCCAGGCGTCTTGCAGCACCATGCCAAACTGCTGCCGTAGCTCGCCGCGGTCCATGCGGCTCGTATCCACGCCGTCGAGCGTAATACGCCCGCCGTCAATCTCGTAGAAGCGCATGAGCAGGTTGATGAGCGTCGTCTTGCCCGCGCCCGTGGTTCCCACCACGGCAATCTTCTGGCCCGGCTCGGCGGTAAACGACACGTCGTGCATAAGCGGCTTGTCGGGCGAATAACCAAAGCGCACGTGCTCAAAGGAGACACGACCCTCAACGCGACCCGGCAGCTTGGCGGCCTCGTCCGGCAGCGGATCGGCCTCCATCTCGGGCTCATCGAGCAGGTCGAACACGCGCTCCGCACTCGCCAACGCGCTCTGCAGCGAGTTGAAGGTAAACGACAGCTGCGTCATGGGTTCGGACGCCTCGTAGATAAACTGGAAGAACGCCTGGAACACGCCGACGGTCATATGCCCGGCAACCAACATGCTGCAGCCCACAAGCGCAATAACGATCTGCGCCAAACGGCCGATAAAGCGCACTGCGGGGCCGACAGCATTGATCATAAAGTCGGCCTTGGTGCTCACACGAGCCAGTTCCTTCGAAGCCTCGTGCACCTCAGCGGAGCTCTGACGTTCGCGGTTAAACGCGCGGATCACCAGACGGCCCGAATAGCCTTCCTCGACCGCACTCGTAATCTTGGACACCCACTCCTGGCGCTCGCCCGTCACATCGTGTGTGCGGCGCGAGACGACCTTCGTCACCAGCAGCGACAGTGCCGTAAAGAACAGAAAGACGAGCGTAAGCTGCACGCTGAACACGAACATCACGCTCACAGCACCAACAACCGTGCCGATCGACACGAGCAGCTGCAGCAATCCGCGCTGCATGCTCTCGGACATCTTGTCCAGGTCGTTGGTCGCGCGGCTGACGACCTCGCCGGGACGATGCGCGTCAAAATAGGCGAGCGGCAGACGGTTGAGCTTTTGCGCGATGCGGTTGCGCAGGCGCAGATTGAGACGCTCAGCGACGCTCGACATCAAAAAGCTCTGGAGCGCATAGAACGAGGCAGCGGCAGTCCAGATCATAAAGTAGACGAAAATGGTCTTGCCGCAGTTCTCCCAGGTGATGCTGAAAGTGGTGTCGTTGGCAAACGCCACCTGAATGTGGCCCCACAGCTCATCGATCACGCGGGCGCTATATGCCGGCGCGGCGGTGTTAAAGATGACATAGAACACAATGCTCGCGAACACGATATAGAAGCGCCAATGGTCGCCGGCAGCCTCACTCCACAGGCGGCGCACCGTCGCCCAGGTATCCCGAGGCGTCTCGTCCTCGTCTTCGTCGTCCACGTCGCGCATACGCTCTGCCTCGGCGCGGGCGCGCTCGTCCTCGGCACGTTCGTTTTCCTCGTAGAGCGCTTGGCGGCGAGCCTCGCGCTCCGCCGCCTTGGCGGCTTCGTCCAGGTCGGGCGCGACGCCCGTCTCCTCGACTGTCTCTACAACCGCAGCGCCATCGACGATGCCCTGCTTCTTGAGCTCCTCGGTCATGCTACTCACCTCCCTTCATCTGCGATTCCGCGATTGCGCGGTACACCTCGCAGGTTTCCATGAGCTCGTCGTGCGTGCCTAGGCCCACGATCTCGCCGTCTTTGAGCACCACGATCTGATCGGCATGCAAAATAGTCGAGATGCGCTGGGCGATGATGAGCACCGCGGCATCGCACGTCTCGTCCTGCAGCGCATGGCGCAGTGCCGCATCGGTCTTAAAGTCCAGGGCCGAAAAACTGTCGTCGAAGATATATAGATCGGCATGCTTCATGAGTGCGCGGGCAATCGCCAGGCGCTGGCGCTGACCACCCGAGAAGTTCGTGCCGCCCTGGGCCACCGGCGTATCGAGCCCCTGGGGCTGGTCGAGCACAAAGGTGCTCTGGGCAACCTCCAGCGCATGGAGCATGTCAGCCTCAGTCGCGTCTTCGTTGCCAAAGCGCAGGTTGCTCGCCACCGTACCCGAGAACAGCCATGCCTTCTGCGGCACATAGGCGATACGCCCGCGGATGTCGTCTTGCGAAAGGTCGCGCAGATCGATGCCATTCAGGCGAATGGCGCCCTTCGTGGCATCGTGGAAGCGAAGCAAGAGCTTGGCCACCGTCGACTTGCCCGAACCCGTCGAGCCTACAATCGCCGTGGTCTGGCTACGGCGACAGGCAAAGCTCAGGTCGCACAGGGTATCCTCGTCGGCATCGTCAAAACGGAACGACATGTGGTCGAACACGGCCACCGCGTCGGCACCGTCAACAGACTCCGCCGCGCACGTGTCCAGCGTGCGCTTGCCGTCCACGATGCTCGGCTCAATCTCCAACACCTGCTGCGCACGGTTCAGGCATGCGGCGGCGCGTGGGAGCGTCAGAATCACCATCTGCGCCGTCATCACAAAGAACAGGATCAGGATCGCGTACTCCAGCACGGCCGAGATGCTACCGATTTGCATGGCGTGGACGCCCACGCGGTTGCCGCCCACCCACAGCACCGCCACCTCGGCGATATTCATCAAAAAGAAGCTGGAGCTGTCGAGACCCACAAACAGGTGGTTGACCTTGATGGCATTGGCCGCGTAATCGCTAAACACCTCGTCCAGGCGCTGCTCCTCGTGGCGCTCCTTGTTAAATGCGCGGATGACGCGCACGCCCACGATGTTCTCGCGCAGCACCACGTTCATGCGGTCGATAAAGCTCTGCAGGCGCATAAAGATCGGCGCGGCGTTGGCAACGGTAAAGACCGCCGCCACCAGCACAATCGCAACGACTACGCCCAGAAGCGTGCCCATGGCAGGATCGATAAACCAGGCGAAGATGATGCCCGCCACAGCCAAAAAAGGCACGGGCAGCACCAGCTGAATCGTCTGCAGAATCGCCTGCTGAATCACGTTGATGTCGTTGAGCGAGCGCGTGATCATCGAACCCGTGCCAAAGCGCTCAAAGTCGCTGGCGGACAGCTCGAGCGACTTGTCGTACACGGCATTGCGGATATCGCAGGCCACGTTGGCGGCCAGGCGCGCCGAAAGATAGCAGCCCAGCACCGTGCCGCCGCTGGCCATGCCGGTCGCGATAAGCATGTACAGGCCGTTGCGTAATATATAGTCGACATCACCCGTGGTAATACCGGTGTTGACCATGTTCGCCAGCATCGTGGGAACCAACAGCGTACCGACGTTATCTATCAGCACCGCAAACAGCGTCACCGCAATCAGACCGCGGTACGGCCTCATAAACCTCATTAAGAGTCGCATGCGTCCCCCTCGCCCTTATCGTCAGCCTCGTTCTCGGCGGCCACTTGCCGTTTAAATGCCTCGCACTCTTCGTTCAGAACATGGGAGAACTTACCGACCAAGCGCATGATCTCGCACTGTTCCCACGGCTCGAGCGCCTCGAATGCCTGTTGCTCGGCTTTTTGCGCCGGCAACGCGTAGCGCTTGGCAAACCGCACGCCTTCTTCGGTCAGTCGTACAACCTTGTTTTTACGACTGCCCTCGGCAAACTCCAACGTCGCAAGCCCTCGCGCCCTAAGCGTTTTAATCGCCGAATTGATGGTCTGTTTGCTGTAGAACCATTCACTCGTCAGCCGACTCACGGCAACGCTTCCGCCCGCTGCACTCGTGTCGACGAGCATCCAGTAGGCGCAGTCCGAAAGGCCGCAGGCGCGCGAGAACTCCGAATAGATACGATCAAGCCCGTTGAGCATCCGGTCGAAATCGACCGGGCTAACTGCACCATTCATCTCTCCCACCATTCGATAGTCCGAGTTTTGACCAATTAATATCTCTACATTAGTCCGAGTTTTGACTATCGTCAATAAGCTCGTTGTTTATGGTCGGCTCTACATAAGCATATCGACAAAAAAGACCGCCGGCGCGGGGGCGGCGCCGGCGGTTGCGAGAGAATATCGATTGTTGGCTGTTAGGCAGCGACGGCCTCGTAGACCGTGGCGCCCGAGAAGCTGTCGTGCAGGCTCTTACCGCAGATCCACGGCAGTTCGACGACCTCGCAGACCGTGTTGACCAGCTCGGAGCAGTCAGTAAAGTGGCCCTTATCGTTGAGGGCCTCGCAATCCTGAACACGCCAATAGCCATCGGTGTGCGTGATGTAGTACTCGTGATCATTGATCGACACGAAAGCGCGCGTCTTGGAACGCAGCAGCTTCAGAAATCCTTCGAAGTCGGTCTCGACGACATCTCCAGCCTGGAACATGATGTTACCTCCTGGCCCGGCGCCACCATGGCGCGTTGATAAACGTTGGTGCTCCTTTAGTAAAACCTTTATCAGAGCTTATGCGCGCATCATTTAGGCAAGTGGTAAAAAACCGCAGGGTAGACGGGATAAAACGTTTAACCATCCCACCGGTTTGTCACATTCTGGCTGAAGTTTTATGCAAACCAACTTTTCCACTTGGTAGCTTGCATTGTTTGGGGCCGACTGCGCGATTACGGCTACGGCACGACGGGTAAGAACGAGGCATCGAAACCAACGTCAGGAGGACCCATGGAGACCATCGAGGCACTCATCCACCGCCGCAGTTGCCGTAACTATAGTGATCGCCCCGTCGAAGCCGAAAAGCTCGCACGCATTATCGAGGCAGGCCAGTACGCGCCGAGCGGCATGGGGCGTCAGCCGGTGACATTTGTCGCCGTTACCGACCCCGCAACCGTCGAGCGCCTCTCGCAGCTCAACGCACAAGTTATGGGCAGCGAGGGAGATCCCTTCTACGGCGCCAAGACCGTTGTGGTGGTGCTCGTCGACCGCAGCGTGCCCACGCACCTGGAAGACGGCTCGCTCGCCATGGGCAACCTGCTCAACGCAGCCTATGCGCTGGGCGTCGATTCGTGTTGGATCCACCGCGCGCACGAGGTCTTTGACTCACCCGAGGGACTGAAACTGCTGGCCAGCTGGGGCCTGCCCGCCGACGGCAGCCTGCGCGGTGTCGGTAACTGCATTCTGGGCTATGCCGAGGATACGCTTCCCGAGCCCAAACCCCGCCGCGACAACATCATCTACGTAAGGTAACCCGGGAGCGTCAGCGGGGGTGGCTAATTTGGGACAGGGCTATTTTAGCTACCCCGCTCGCAACTTATATTGACGTCGCCGTTGTCGTCGTTTCGTTCGTCTGGGCCGTTTCGGCGCCATCGCCCTGTTCGTCCTCGTCCTTTTGCGCATCGGCGATGGTGGAGGCCGCCGCGACGATATCGCGCTGGGGCGCGACGCTCGTCTGGGCCTGAGCGCCCTCGACAACTTCTGTACCTACATGCGCGAGCTCGGGCGATTTAAACATTGCGTCCAAGTTGGCGCCACCGCCGGCATATCCGAGCGCAGCGAGCGCGATGACGATCACTGCAACGGCGGCCACGATCGGCACGTAGCGATGCCAGCCGGCGGGATTGAGCCCGCTGCGGCGAGCCGCCCCGCGGCTGATGTAGCCGAGCGTTCCGTCGTGCTTGAGCTTTGAGCCCACCACGCGTTTGCGGCCCCACAGCGAGGACTCTGCCTGCATTGCCAAGCGGGCGCTTGCCGAAGGATAGCCGTATTTAGTGCGCTTGAACGAGCCATCAAACCCCGAGGCGTGTTTGCCCCACGTCACCGATGTTGCGCGTCGGTTGACCGGCGCGGCACTCCGCCTTCTGCGGCTCGGTTTTGAAGTCTCAGCCATATGCCCTCGCACGCCGTAACCAAATCGAAACAATAACGCTTTGGACTGTAGCACACGCGTCGCGTGCGGTCACGGGCGCCTCGCTCAACGGTCATCGTCCTTCAGCAAGCGCCACAGCGTTGTACGGCTTATGCCCAGCACCTCCGCCGCACGGGTTCGGTTGCCGTGGAGATGGTCTACAACCAGATGCGCGATATCTCGCTCGGTATCGGCCAGCGGTCGCAGGATATACAGGTCACTTTCAAGCGTCGGGGCGCCAAAGGTTGCGGTCTTAATCACGTCCTCTTGGGCGAGCACTTCCTCCGCCACAGCGCGGTCCACCGTGCCCGTCCCCACCAATATATACAGTCGTTCCGAGACCTCGCGGAGCTGCAGATAGTTGCGCGGCCAGCGGTAAGCATCGAGCGTCTTCGTCGCCGCGGCAGACAGCGTGGGCGCTGCCGTCCCAAATGCATCAGCGAGATATTCCAAATAGCGCGCGACCTTCGTCGACGCGGCTCCCTGCTCGGCGATTGCCGGCGCGACGCTCACCGCACAGGCGAAGCGTTCGGTCACAAAGGCGGCTTGATCACTTTCGCCGCCGCCCGGCATGTCATTCGCCGTCAGCACCACATGGCAGCGCGTCGCCAACGCGGTGTCGGTCATCGTGGAGACCAGCTCGCGGAGGCGCTGGGGGCCAACCGCATTCCAGCCCTCAATGCAAAGGGTCAGCCCCGTTTGGAACAGCGGCGATTCGGAGCTTTTGAGCACATGGCGCCAACCGCGATCGGTGAGTTCATCGAGCGCGACGGAAACAAAGGGCTGATCGACAAAAGGGCCATCCAGATAGAGGCGCTTGGCAATCTCGACCTGACCCGCTCCCAGCTCGCCCTCGAACACAAGGGGCACGCCGCGCGCATAGCTCTCGGTAACCGGTACAGCCACCGAGGCCGCCCCCTCAACGATGCCGTACGCGCTCGATTCGTAGCGGACCTCAACTTCGTCGGCGTTGAGCCACTCGATGCCCGCATGCGCCGCGGCACCGCGCACCTCGCGGACCACGACAACCCAAAGCCCCCCGCCCTCTTTGTCGGTGGGGCGAACGGTCAGGCTCAGGCGCGTACCCTCACGCCCCATAACCAGACGCGCGCCGTCTCCTATACGGTCGAGACGCTCAGCAACAAAAGCCGCCACATCCCGCTCAAGCGCCGCGTCATTCATGGTCGAGATCGCGACGTCCCCACGCGCATCGATCGCCAATGCCGAGGCCCCGGCAGCAGCCAGGGCCTCGGTCAAGATGTTCAGCTTGGCATCGCTATCCATGATTCGCCCCTGTCCGCGGCGACGTGCAACCGCCGGCGGTCGCACGACCGAGTGTTTCAAAATTGAACGATATTGCTCACCAAACACTATAGGGCAGAAAGCGCCGTCCTGCGAGTATAGGTGTTGCCCCGCATCGCCATCCTGGCGGGGCGATAAGAGCTCTTCGGGACTTATAAA
>WGSR01000130.1 GCA_014871545.1 Collinsella sp.
GTTGCCAAGGGCGCCACGGTTATCGTGATCGAACACGATCTCGACCTTATCCGTAACGCCGATTACGTGATCGACATGGGCCCAGGCGGTGGCGACGCCGGCGGGCAAATCGTCTGCGCCGGCACGCCGGGCGACATCGCGGCCTGCTCCAAGAGCATTACCGGTCGCTACCTATAGGCAATGTGACAAAGGGACTGCCTCTTTGTCACATTGATTTCTATTTCACGCATTGAGCCGCGAGATAGTCGCGGAAGAATGGCAATTCAAATGCGACGAGCCCTCGTCCTCGTTCTCCGATGATGCCGGCATCTATCATGCGGCGTCGGTAGCGGGAGACCTGCTGCGGCGAACGCTTAAGGCGCTCGATAAGGTCGGCGGTGGTGGACTCTTCTTCGTCATCGAGCATGGCGATGAGGAATCGCTTGTCCTCTGCAGTGAGTTCCCGATAGGTTGCCGCGAGGATTCGGTCGTCCATCTCGTCGCGCGCGATTTTGATTCCCAGGTCAAAGTCGCGTGACGAGATTTCCTTCGAATCGCTTGTGAGATCCCAGGCACGGTAGCCTACGAGTTGCAATAGGAAGGGAAAACCAGAGATCGAGCGAACGGCTCTATCGATTCCCTCGGCATCTGCCAGGCGATCGTTTTCCTGGATTGTGCGAATCAAGGCCTCGCGCACGTCATAGTCGGCAATGCGACCCAGATGATATTGTTGGGCGCGGCGAAGGAACGAGACCGTCTTGTGGTTCAGCAACGTCGAGACATTGTTGGGAAGTCCCGCCATGAGCAGGGCGACGCGTTTCCCATCGGTCACAAAGTGCTGATACGTCGCTGCGAGCTGAATCATCTCGTCGAGTGTCGGGTCCACCTCGTCAACCGTGACGAGCAGACCGGTACCGGCCCCGTTGAGCTGGTCGATGATATCGCTCATGCGATAACGCCAGGTTGAGGCATCGTGAACGCGATTGACCTCGATGCTGCCGAGCGGTGCAATTCCGAGACCGGTGACTTCGAAGTTGTTAGACGGGTCGATAAGATGGCCGGCAGCACGTTTCGCCCCGAACTCGATTTCCTCAAGCATTCCCGGGAGCGCGGTCGTCTTTACGGCTATCCAGCCGTGGGATTCCGCCCTTGTCGCGAGCGACGACATGAGAGCGGTTTTACCGGTTCCACGCGCGCCTGAGAAGATCGAGGTCAATTCTGGGCGCCTGCGCTGGCTCAAGAAGGCGCGGTCCAAATCCCGAATAATCTGTTGTCTGCCAGCGAGATGGGCAGGAACCTCACCAAAACTGGGGGTAAACGGGTTCTCGAGATATTTCACACGGCTCTCCTTTCACACCGCCGTTTAACTTCATTTTACTTTAGTTAATTCTGATTAAAAGTGAGGGCCTTTATCTAGAGCATCAATTAGGCGTGTGTGCCATCGACGTGGCGCTCGAATGTGGCAAAAGGATAGTCCCTTTGTCACATTCCCGGAAAGCCTGTCTGGCGCAGGGCTTCGTAGAGGACGATGGCGGCGCTGTTGGAGAGGTTGAGGGCACTGATGCGGTAGTCATCGGGATTGACGAAGTTGCCGCAGATATCCTGCCGAAGGATGGCCTCGTGGCTGTCCTCGGTATGTCCCAGCGATTCCTCGTGGGCTTCCCAGGCCTCGGCGTTATCGAGTGAGTCACAATCGCGCAGCATCGGGATGCGCTCGCAGCGCTCGGGCGCCGCGGCAAGCAGTGGCTCGGGAATGCCCGAGCTCTCGCTGCCAAAGACCAAGTAGTCGCCATCGCGGTAGGTGCTCTGCGCATAGGTGCGGCGTGCCTTTTTGGTCAGCAGATGCAGGCGCTCGTCGGCAGGGGTGAGGCCGTTGCGCGCAAGGAAATCCTCCCAGCCGGCATAAGTCGTCACGTCCAAGTTTTGCCAGTAGCCCAGACCGGCGCGACGTACCGTCTTGTCATCGAGCGAAAACCCCAGCGGCTCCACCAGATGCAGGCGGGCGCCGGTGACCACGCAGGTGCGGCCGATATTGCCCGTATTGGCCGGAATCTCGGGCGCATACAGCACAATGTTGAACATGAATCTCCTTGGCTCAGAACGAAAAACCACCACGAAGGGCACCTTCGTGGTGGTTTGGCGGTTACGTAGGCGGAAAAATACCCGCTTGGATAAACCTAGGCGCGGTGCCAGTCGGTCAGGCAGGCATCGAGGGAGGCGATGAGCGCGTCCTTGTCCATGTGACGGCCGATGATGCACAGGCTCGTCATGCGGTCGCCCGTCTCGTCGTCCCAAATCTGCATAATCTCGGGGTTCTCGTCGATGATCTTCTGCTTCTCGCCCTCGGGCGCCGAGTCGACAAACAGGCCGTTCTCCATCAGGCGCATCTGGTGGCCAGCCTGCTCAAACATGTAGCACATGTCCGGATCGCCGGTCTGCCACAACGGACCCTTGACGCGAATGACCTCGTCGGGCCACTCCTGCTCAACAAAATCGGTGAACTTCTGCAGGTCAAACGGCTTGCGGCGCGAGTACACAAAGGTCTCGATGTCGTACTCGAGCACCTCGGGGTCGTCGTGCTCCTCGGGATGCTCCATGGCCTCGATCCAGGCGGCGGAGTTGTAGGCGCGCATAAAGTCGAAGCGGTCGGTGTCGAGCAGCTCCTCCATGGGGACCTCGCCGTTTTGGGCCTCGACGATCACGGCGTCTTTCTGCAGGCTGCGCACGATGGCCTTAAGCTCGGCGATCTGCTCAGGGCTCACGGTATCGGTCTTGTTGAGGATCAGCGTGGAGCAGAACTCGATCTGCTGGATGAGCAGACTCTCGATGTCGTCCTCGTCGATATCCTCTGCCAGCAGGTCGCGACCGCCGTTGAACTCGTCGTACATGCGGGCGCAGTCGACCACGGCCACGATGTTGTCGAGCGCGAGCTTGGGCTCGCCGCCCACCTTGGCCTCGTCGCAGAAGCTCGAGATGGTGTAGGCGATGGGGATGGGCTCGCAAATGCCCGAGGCCTCGATGATGATGTAATCGAAGTTGCCCGAATCGGCGATGCCCTGCAGCTGGTTGGCCAGGTCGTCCGAAAGCGTGCAGCAGATGCAGCCGTTGGTGAGCGGGATGAGGTCATCGGTCTCGGAAAGGCCGCCGTCGGCGATAAGGCTGGCGTCGACGTTGATCTCGCCGATATCGTTGACGATTACGGCGGCGCGGATGCCGCCGTCGTTAGCGAGGATGTGGTTGAGCAGCGTGGTCTTGCCGGCACCGAGGTAGCCGGTAAGCATGATGATCTTCACGGGTTTATTGGGCATGTGCCCTCCTTTGTTAGACATGGCTTACAGTTGAATCTTATGCCAAACGCCTGCTCTTATACCCACGCGCCGGCAAATAACACAAGCTACTCCCAGGCTCCCCATACATCGGGGCAATAACCGACGGTGGCCTTTTTGCCGTTGCGTACGATGGGCTCGGCTAGAACCTGCTGGTTCTCGAGCAGCTTGTCGAAGCGCTGGCTAGGGGTGAGGTGCTGGATGAGCGCGAGCGTCTCCTCGTCCTTGGCTTTGGGGTTGAGCAGCTTATCGATGCCGCCGACCGCCTGCATCACGCTCGTGAGCTCGCCCTTGCTCATTTCCTTTTCCTTAAGGTCAATAAACTGCACCTTAATGCGGCGCTCCTTAAAATAGCGCTGGGCCTTCTTGGTATCGAAGGACTTCTTGGTGCCGAAGATTTGCACGTTCATAGTATGTTCCGCCGTTCTACCTGATGAAGTTGGTCGTTGCGCGATCGGCTTCGGGTGCGTTGATACCAGCGGCCTGTCCTGCCTCGATACAGCGCAGGAGCCAGGCCATGTTTTTGCCGATGTTTCGCATGGTGGCAAGGCCCTCGGCATCCCCATCGGCGTCGCCGGGCACGCGACCAAACACGTTGTTCCAGTACGTGGAGGCGACCACGGGCATCTGGTTGATGGTGAAGTACTTGTTGAGCACATCGAAGGTGGTCGATGTACCGCCGCGACGGGCGACGGCGACGGCAGCGCCCGGCTTGTGTGCAAAGGCTTTGCCTCCGGCATAGAATGAGCGGTCGAGGGCCGAAAGGATGCGGCCGCTGGGGTGCGCGTAGTAGACGGGTGAGCCAAAGACAAAGCCATCTGCCTGCTCGGCGGCAGCGATCAGCTCGTTCACTACGTCATCGTCAAAGGTGCAGCGACCGCCAAGCTTGCCGCACAGGCCGCAACCGATGCAATCGCGAATGGGCTTGGCGCCCAGCTGAAACACCTCGGTATCAATGCCTTCTGCATTAAGTTGCTCTGCGACCTCGGCGAGTGCGCGGGCGGTGTTGCCGTTTGCCTTGGGGCTGCCATTGACCAAAAGAACCTTCATCACAAACTCCCTCTGCTTTAGGTGACTTCTGCAGAGGATTATCGCACGATGGGGGAGGCGGCGCGGGCGCGGCGCTAATCCAGTTTGGTACCTGGCACCTGCACGGCTTTCCGGAGCAGCGCTTTGAGCTCGTTCAAAATGGAAACGGGCTGTCGGTCAACGCTGTTCAGATGGAGCGTGGCCACGCGAATGGGCGGCTGATATTCAAGCGAGCCGATGAGCACGGGAGAACCCAGGAACCGTTCGATTTCGTTTGCGAGCTCGTCGATTGCCTCGGGGTCGAGCTCATCGAAAAGCGCCACGAACATGGGTCCGGTCGAGCGAAACAGGCGACCCTTGCCGCGCGAACAATCCATGAGGCAGGCGGCGCTTTCGGCGAGCACGCGGTCGCCTGCATCGAATCCAAAGCGGGCATTGACCTCGGCGATATCGTCGACCTTAATGGCAATAAAGCCTGCCTCG
>WGSR01000131.1 GCA_014871545.1 Collinsella sp.
ATCATATCGGCGATGTGGATGTAGCCCATGTCAAAGTACACGCCCACAAAGAAGCTCGCCAGCACCAGCACGGTGATGATCAGACCCTGGACCACGCAGTCCAGGCCCATGTGACCGGCAAAGACACCGTCCTTGGCGTTGCGCGGCTTGCGCTTCATGATGTCACCCTCGGCATCCTCCATGCCCAGCGCGAGCGCGGGGAAGCAGTCGGTGACCAGGTTCACCCACAGCAGCTGCACCGGCTGGAAGATGGTAAAGCCGATGAGCGTGGCGATAAACACCGAGAAGACCTCGGCAAGGTTAGCCGAAAGCAGGAACTGGATGACCTTACGAATGTTGTCGTAGATACGACGGCCCTCTTCGCAGGCACCGATGATGGTGGCGAAATTGTCGTCGGCGAGCACCATGTCGGCGACGTTCTTGGTGACGTCGGTACCAGTAATGCCCATGCCCACGCCGATGTCGGCGCGCTTGATGGACGGGGCGTCGTTGACGCCGTCGCCCGTCATGGCCACGATCTGGTCGCGCGACTTCCAAGCCTCGACGATGCGTGTCTTGTGCTCGGGTTGGACGCGGGCGTACACGCCGTAGTCCTCGATGTGCGCGTCGAGTTCCTCGTCGCTCATGCGATCGAGGTCGGCACCGGTGATGGCATGGTTGCGATCGGTGACGATGCCCAGCTGCTTGGCGATGGCCACGGCGGTGTCGATGTGGTCGCCCGTGATCATGACGGTGCGAATACCGGCATCGTGGGCCTCGCGGATGGCGTCGGCGACCTCGGGGCGGACAGGGTCAATCATGCCGGACAGGCCGCAGAAGACCAGGTCGTGCTCGAGCGCAGCGGGGCTGCAGTCGCTCGGGACCTCGGTGTAGGTGCGGCTTGCCAGCGCCAGCACGCGCAGGGCCTCGTCGGCCATGGCCTTGTTGGCGGCCACGAGCTCGGCGCGACGCTCCTCGGTCAGCGGAACGACCTTGTCGCCGTCGTAGATATGGGTGCACAGGCCGATCACCACGTCGGGCGCGCCCTTGGTGTACTGCTCATACTCGCCGTCCAGGGTCTCGACGACCACGGACATCATCTTACGGCCCGAGTCGAACGGGGCCTCGCCCACACGCGGGTGCTCGGCGGTCAGGCCGGTGAGGCCCGCCTTGCCGGCGTCGTTGACGAGCGCGCACTCAGTCGGCTCGCCCACGGCCTCGCCCAGCTCCTCGTCCCACTGGGCATCGGAGCACAGAGCCATGCCGGCCAGGAACTTCTCCTTAGGCGCGGCGAGCTCGTGCTTGACGACGGTCATCTTGTTTTGGGTAAGGGTACCGGTCTTGTCGGAGCAGATGGTCTGCGTGCAGCCGAGAGTCTCGACGGCAGAGAGCTTGCGGATGATTGCCTGGCGCTTGGCCATCTTGGTCACGCCAAGCGACAGCACGATGGTCACGACGGCGACCAGGCCCTCGGGGATGGCAGCGACGGCGAGCGAGACGGCAACCATAAAGGTATCGAGCAGGGCGGTCGGGTCGGTAAGAACGTTGCCCACGCCGTGGCGGATGATATCAACGCCAAAGATGACGACGCAGATGACGATAACCATGATGGTGAGGATGCGGCTGAGCTCGGCAAGCTTCACCTGCAGCGGCGTGAGCTCTTCCTTGGCCTCGGCCAGGGCGCCGGCAATCTTGCCCATCTCGGTGTTCATACCGGTACCGACCACGACGGCGCGACCGCGACCGTACACCACGGTGGAACCCATGTAGCACATGTTCTTGCGGTCGCCGAGCGGCACGTCGTCGGTGCCGGTGGCGAGCTCGATCACGTTGGCATGCTTCTCGACAGGCACGGACTCGCCGGTGAGTGCAGCCTCTTCGATCTTCATCGTGGCGCTCTCGAGCACGCGGCAGTCGGCCGGGACGGAGTCGCCCGCCTCGAGCATGATCACATCGCCAGGCACGAGCTCGGCACTCGGCAGGTGCACGAGCTTGCCGTCGCGCAGAACCTTGGACTGCGCCGCGCTCATCTCCTGCAATGCCTCGAGAGCTTCCTCGCTCTTGGCCTCCTGAACCACGCCCAGCACCGAGTTGACGATAACGACGAACATGATGATGGCGACGTCGGCAAAGTCCG
Organism: Collinsella sp.; assembly: GCA_014871545.1. Taxonomy (GTDB): domain Bacteria; phylum Actinomycetota; class Coriobacteriia; order Coriobacteriales; family Coriobacteriaceae; genus Collinsella. The sequence continues at coordinate 2,117 of WGSR01000131.1, forward strand.
CCTCACCCTTGACCATGCCCGTGAGTGCACTGATGACGGCGGCAACGATCAGCATGATGACCATGGGGTCGGCCATCTGCTCAAAGAAGCGCTTCCACAACGGCGTCTTCTCGGCTTCCTCGAGCTTGTTAGGGCCTGTCTTGGCGAGGCGCGACGACGCCTCGTCGTTGCTCAGGCCGAGGTTCTCATCGACACCTTGGTCGCTGAGTACCTCCGCCGCGGCGGACAGGTATTCCTTTTGCATATAGAGTCCCCTCCTGGGATTCGGGCCACTCAGCAGATTGATGCCCGATCATAATTCCCAGGAGAAGGGCAAGGGCTCATCAAGGCTGCCGTGCTGAGCGGCAGTTGATAGTGGAGCTATGGTACCCCAAAGCGGCGCGTCTAGCCAAAACATTCCAATTGGAAACACGGCTCGAGTGCAACGATGCAGACCGTATGATGTTCGACATTGATAAAACGTTTTTTCTTCGGTGCATCATCAAACTGAAATATCGCCCAGATAGCAGCGGTTAGAACGGTTGGTAAAGTTTTTGCATATACCGTTTATTCGCAAAAAATGAACTTCTAATTCGGCATACGGTCGATTTTTTGGGGTATTCGGTCGGCATTTCGTTATAATCATCTCAGTTTTATTTCTTATGGTTTATCTATCAGCGCAAGACGATGTCAGATGGAGGTCTGAATGTACAAGCGCACCAAGATTGTATGCACCATGGGTCCCGCCTGCGATAGCGACGAGACCATCCGCGAGATGATCAAGGCGGGCATGAACGTCGCCCGTTTTAACTTCTCGCACGGATCCTACGACGAGCACCACGGTCGCATCGAGCGCGTCCGTCGTATTTCCAAGGAGCTCGGTCTGCCCGTCGGCATCCTGCTCGACACCAAGGGCCCCGAGGTCCGCACCGGCCTTCTGGTCGACGGCAAGAAGGTTGCCGTCAAGACCGGCGATAAGATCGTCGTCACCGCTCAGCCCACGTCCGAGGATTTCCACGGCACCGCTGAGCACATCTCCCTCGACTACCTGGCTCTGCCCTCCGAGGTCGAGAAGGGCTCCCTTATCCTGATCGATGATGGTCTGGTTGCCCTCGAGGTCGAGTCCGTCGACGGCCAGGACATGACCTGCGTCGTTAAGAACGACGGCCTGATCGGCGAGCGCAAGGGCGTCAACATGCCCAACGTCAACATCTCGCTGCCCGCTATCACCGAGCGCGATCGTCAGGACATCCTCTTTGGCCTGACCGAGAACATCGACTACATCGCCGCTTCCTTCATCCGTGACGGCGAGTCCGTCCGCGGCATTCGCAAGCTTTGCCGCGAGAACGGTGGCGAGCACGTGACGATTTTCCCGAAGATCGAGTGCGCCCTGGGCGTCGAGAACTTCGACGAGATCCTCGAGGCTTCCGACGGCATCATGGTCGCCCGTGGCGACCTGGGCATCGAGATTAAGCCCGAGCTCGTTCCCCACATCCAAAAGGAGATCATCGCTAAGTGCAACGCGGCCTACAAGCCCGTTATCACCGCTACGCAGATGCTCGACTCCATGCAGCAGAACCCGCGCCCGACGCGCGCCGAGGTTGCCGACGTTGCTAACGCCATTTACGACGGCACCGACGCCGTTATGCTCTCTGGCGAGTCCGCTGCCGGTAAGTACCCGGTCGAGGCCGTCAAGATGCAGGCCAGCATTGCTCTCGAGGCCGAGAAGTACCTCCCGGCCCACGCTCCGCTCGAGGTTCCGGCCGACGCTCATGGCACCCGCGTTGTTAACAACGTTGTGGGTATGTCCGCTGTGAACATGGCCACCACCGTTGGCGCCAAGTGCATCACCGTGCCGACGACCACCGGTCGTACCGCTCGCCTGATTTCGCACTTCCGTCCCAACATGCCGATCTGCGCGTTCTCCCGCCACGAGTGGGCCGTCCAGCAGATGATCATGTACTGGGGCGTTATCCCGCATCAGGCCGAGATTACCCAGGGCACCGTCAACGGCACGATCGTCAAGGCGATCGAGACCGCTAAGGAGCTCGGCTACGTCGAGGCCGGCGACCTGACCGTCGCTACCGCCGGCGATCCCCGCATGAGCGTCCAGCTCGAGGACAAGGTCTCCTCGACCAACGTCGCTTACGTCGCTCAGGTGCGCTAAAACGAACTTGCAAGCATACTTGCATTGCAAAGGGCCCGGAAGGCTTCGCCTTCCGGGCCTTTTTTCTGTGCCAATGCCGCCGCACGGCAAAACACGCACTCATTTCTTTACCAAAAGCGCGAAATCCACCCTTCGAGGCCCAAAAAATAAAGCCCCAAGCGCTAAAAGTGTTCGCCCGGTGGCAAACCCACACCTCACACAGGGCTGATAAATCGTTTTAGCAAGAACCAAATCGACCTGGTTTTCGGAAGCATGCGGCAAATTCTGGAACCTCCGAGCACACCCTGTTTTTTCGCAACAAAATGCCTGATAAACTAGCCTCAAAAGCAAGGTCCGCTCATAGGGTTCAGATTTTGCCGCATACTTCCGGATTGACGCTGGCATCACTCGCTTCAAAGAGATGATTTCGGCCAGGAGGGCATTATGGACCTGACGCTTTGTGGGCAATCCGCCTTTAACTATTGCCGCATCCCGCCGCAGGTATTAGGCCTTTACCCCGCCATTAGCCTTGGCAATATGGATC
>WGSR01000132.1 GCA_014871545.1 Collinsella sp.
CGGCCAGGGCTGCAACACCGTCTTTTTGCAGGACGTTGCCGAGGCATGCGGCCTGCCGCTTCGCTGCATTGCCAACGGCGAGTGCTCCACCGAGAACGCTCCCGACTCCGGCACCACGTCTGGTTCGCGTCAGACGGTCGTGACCGGCGAGGCCGTGCGCGGTGCCGCCTTCCTGCTGCGCGATGCCATGCTTGACATCGAGGCCGGCAAGCCTGCGCCTACCGCCCCGGTGAGCGCGCATGGCGACGGCGTCAAGATCGAGTACGACGACGGTCGCGCCTATCAGCTGCGCACACAGGAACTCGTCGCCGGCCAGGGTATGCATCCTCAGGATCCCGCGGCAGCCATCAAGGCGCTCGAGGGATGTGAGTTTGGCTACGTGTACTTGGAGCCGACCGACAAGCTGGGTGCGGATGTTCCCAATCCCAAGAGCCACATCTGCTACGGCTTTGCCACGCATGTGGTCATTTTGGATGATGACGGCCGCGTGAGCGAGGTCTACGCCGCGCACGATTCCGGCAAGGTGGTCAACCCCATCTCCATCCAGGGTCAGATCGAAGGCGGTGTGCTCATGGGTATGGGTTACGCACTTACCGAGGACTGGCCGCTCAAGGACTGCGTGCCCCAGGCAAGGTACGGTACGCTCGGGCTGTTCCGTGCACCCGAGATTCCGGATATCCACGCTATCTACGTGGAGAAGGACGAGCTGTTGCCCGTGGCATACGGCGGCAAGGGCATCGGCGAGATCGCAACGATCCCCACGGCGCCCGCCGTGCAGAACGCCTACCGCGCGTTTGACGGCAAACTACGTCCAGATCTGCCCATGGTGGATACGCCCTACAGCCGCGCCCGTCGCCGCGGGTAGGGTAGGGTGCGGACAGCATTGCTGACGGGCTGTTCGCGCTCAACACCAACTGCATATGCTGCGCCTTTGGCCCCAGCTCCATCGCGAGCCGGGGCCTTTTGTTTGGAGCGCCTCCGCATGCGGAAGCTGCGTCCCAGAATTTCGCTTCAGAGTGGGATGCCGTTTCCGGCTGAACCCTCTGGCGGAAAGTTCATCCCAGAATTGACGCTCGGAGTGGGACACAGTTTCCGGATGGAACCTCAGCGGAAATTGCGTCCCAGTTTGAGCGTCTATTCCGGGATGCAGTTTCCGCTGGGCGCTTCAGCCGGAAAGCGTGTCCCGTTCTGGGCCTTGATTCCGGGACACGGTTTCCGCTAGGTATGCCATATGGAAGGCGCATTCCATTCTGAGCACTCAATCTGAGATATGGTTTCCGCGGTGCCGCCAACTGGAAAGTGTGCCCCAGTTTGATGGGCAGGCGGGCATAAGCTCAACAGCTCCTACAGGTCCACCTCGTTGAGCCATGTCGGCAGCGCGGTCTGCCGGATGCCTGCCGTCTGTAGCTTTTTGGCGAGCACTCCTGCCGAGCGGACCTCGCTGATGGTAAAGCGCAGCAGAGGGTGACCGTAGAGCGATAGGTGCGCCTCGCGCTGTCGTTCGGCAACGAGCGCCTCGGCGGTGGTGCGTCCGGCCAGCATGGTCTGGTCGGTATATTTGATGAGCCCGTCGAGCTCGCCCAGCGTGAGTTCCCGCGCCTGGCGCTCCCAGGCAAAGTCCGTTCGTATGGGCTTGGCCGAATTGAAGGGGTCCGTCAGCTCGTATTGAAGCCAATCGGGCGCAAAGCCAGTCTCGATCATGACGGCTCGGGCGACCGATTCCCCGCCGCTCTCGGCGCGGGCGTCGGCATATCGAAGCGTTGTGAGAGCCGTACGAATCGCGCGACCATTGCGGGCAGTTGCTCGTTGCTCGACGGCCTCCATCAGCTGTTCCCGCACAAGGACGAGCTTTGAGATCGCCGAATCGGCAATGGGCATACCGTCGGCAAAACCGGTCTGCAACAGGCAATCTGTAACCGTTTGGATGGGCGGCGTTACCGATATGCCGGCTCTGCGTTTTGCTCCGGCCGGCTCAATCTGGTGCCGCTGAATATGTGCGCCCGGACGAGCCGACGGCTTGGTGGTACTGCAGACATGCACGACATTCAGGTGTCGCCACGAGACCTCGAGCCCCAGCAGACAGGCGGCTGAAAACGAGCAGAACGTCCAATCGGGGTGGATGATCGCAAGGGCGCGGAGGATTTCGCAATGGCGTTGCGCTCGGTTGAGTTCATCCCAGCGCGTTTTTCGCGCAAACAACCCCGGCATGGGCGAGACAACCGTGCCGCCGGTGCGCCGAAGGAGCGCTTTTCGGATCGCCGTGCTCGGGGGAATCAGGCAGCGCCCCTCTTGTTCGGCTTGAGTGAGCAGTTGGTCGATGAGCTGGTCATTGCAATGGGTCATGAGCTACCGCCTCCTTTTGGGTAGCAAAAACGTATCAGCTGGAACTTGCCGCTCAGCTGACCAAAAGCTGACCAAAATCTAACCATGCAGGTAGATGACCTGCTTTTGGCAACATATTTCTTGTTTGAATCGGTGGGCGGTAATCGGCGACCGTGAACGGTAACTGGATATGAAGTCTTGGTAAGTTTCGGGACGTGTACTTTTTGAAAAAGAGCATTCTATCTGCTGTTTTGTGTTTCTGGATCGCATATTTGAAGGCATGTGATAAGGGCGGCGGACTGTCGCCTTGTATCTGCGGAAACTGTGACCCGGAATTGCCACTCGGAATGGGACGCGCTTTCCGGACAGCCCTTCAAGCGGAAACTACACCCCAGATTTCGGCCTCAGAGTGGGATGCCGTTTCCAGATCGGGCCTCAAACGGAAATTGCATCCCGGAACGAGCCTTCAGAGCGGGATGAACTTTCCCAACGGGCCGCATGCGGAAACTGTGTCCCGGAATTGCCACTCAGAACGGGACACGCTTTCCGGATGGGATGCTTGGCGGAAACTACGGCCCAGTTTTGGCTCCAGAACGGGATGCATTTTCCGGAACGGTCCACGTGCGGTGGTGTACCGCCCCTTTTGCGTGCGCTGCCTGTCGAATTACGTTATAGCTAGCTATATTATAGGAAGGTATAATATAGCTAGCTATAACGTAAAGGAAGGATGGCCCTATGTTTATCGGAAGAACAGCGGAAATGTCCGAGCTCAATCGACTGTATGGCACGGGCTCCTTTGAGATGCCTGTGATTTACGGCCGCCGTCGCGTGGGTAAAACGCGCCTTATCACAGAGTTCATCCAAGGCAAGAGGGCTATTTACTTTCAAGCTCGTCGTACCAATGCAGAGGCAAACCTGCACGGCTTTAGCCAGGCGATACTTGCGGGTTCGGTTGGTGCTGCAGGCGTGTCGTTTCGTAGTTTTGACGAGGCGTTCGATGCATTGGCCACCATGGCTCGCGCGGAACGTTTGATTGTCGTGATTGACGAGTATCCCTATCTCGCCCAATCGAATCCCGAGATCAGCTCGTTGCTGCAAGACAAGATTGATCACCTGTACAAAGAGACCAGGCTCATGCTGATCCTATGCGGCTCGTCTCTTTCGTTTATGGAGGAACAGGTGTTGGGCTACGAGAGCCCACTATACGGTAGGCGTACGGCCCAGTTTAAGATCTTGCCGCTCGATTTTATGACGACCCTCGGCCTGTGGCAGAGCATGGGTCGCGAAGACGCTGCAGTTTGCTATGGCATGACGGGTGGCATTCCTGCATATATCGAGAAAGTCGATCCTGCCGCACCGCTCAAGGACAACATCAAACGTCTTTTTCTTACTCCTACGGGCTATCTCTTTGAGGAGCCGAGTAACCTGCTATTGCAGGAGTGCCGCAATCCCGAGCAATATGATGCGATCGTGCAAGCAATTGCTCAGGGGCGCTCGAAGATCTCGGAGATTGCGAGCTCTACGGGAATCCCTGCGAGCAACGTAAAGAGCTATGTGGATAAGCTGGCGTCGCTTGGGATTGTCGAGCGCGAGCTGCCCCTAAACGAGACGAGCAATAAGCGAGCCGTGTATCTGCTGAGCGATCAGATGTTTAGGTTCTGGTACAAGTTTGTTCCGCAGAACATCGGGCTGATTCAAAACGATATGGCCGAGATGGCGTATAAGCGCATTGAGCCACACGTATCGGATTACATGGGTACGGTCTTTGAGCTTATATGCAGACAATACGTGTACGAACTCGCGCGGGCGGGCCAGCTTGATGTGGTTCCGGCAAGCGTTGGGCGCTGGTGGGGGACGGATAATCGCACGCATACGCAGGAAGAAATCGACTTGATTGTTGACGATGGCGAGGGCACTGCGCTGTTTGCGGAATGCAAATGGCGCAATGAACCGGTGGGCGAAGACGTGCTGCAAAAGCTCGTGCATCGAAGCGAGCTCTTTAGGCGGCAGCACAAAAGCTATGCGATCTTCTCGAAGCGAGGCTTTACGCAAGGATGTCAGGAAGCTGCGGCGAGCAGGGGAGATGCCAAGCTGATTTCGTTTGCCGAGATGTGTGAGCGGAGATAACCAAGCGCGCTCTGATGTGATGCTCGGAATGGGACGCGCTTTCCCTTTGGCGGAAAGCACGTCCCAGAATCCGGGCAATTCGCTGGTCCGGTGGTTGAGCAAGCGCCGCGCCAAGGATGCCGAGCGTAAAACCTACAATGAAAACGGCGTAAGAACTGCATTGAGAATGGCGTAATTTCGCAGGATGACGTCGCCCGCTGGTGCTGCAGGAGCGGTGACCTGCAAACCTTGGGTTTTCGGACGAGCTTGTGCGAGAGAGCAAGCCAGTATGTGCGCTCGAAGGCCCGCGTTCGCGTGCGCCCCAAGCGCTACTTCTGTGACCCGTC
>WGSR01000133.1 GCA_014871545.1 Collinsella sp.
ACTTGGTAAGCCAGTCCAGGTAGTCGGTCAGGCCGCCCTTGTAGACCTCCCAGCCCTCCGTAGCGCCGCGATCGGGGTCCAAAAGGTCGTCCGGGTGCATAAAGTGCGTGCTTACGTAGTGCATGTTGAGCTCGGATACGGCAGTCAGGCGCATATAGGAATCGCCGACCATACCGCCCGAGACAATGCGCGGCTGCTCCACAATGCCATCGCTCGCCACGCCAAACTCCTGCACGTACGGCAGGTCGGTGCCATCCTCAAAATACGTACTGGCGATGGTCTTAATGCGCGGAACGTCGGTGCCGATAAGCTTGCGCGCACGGGCCGAAAGGATATTCGACGGCGGCACGTAGACCGAGCCGTGCGCGTTGGGCAGCACCTCGTCCTGGAAAGCGATAAGCTCGTTGAGCGATGCGACAAGCGTTTCCTTGTTCTTCCACGTCTTGTAGTCGTACAACGTGCCGTAGTCGGTGTCCCAGAGCGCGAGCGGCTGATGGTTGTAGCCGTGAAAGCCCAGCTCGCCGCCCATCTGCAGCAGCATGCCGCCAAAATAGCGGAACTGCGTGGTATCGGGTTGGCGCGCGGGCTCGGTCTGGTTGACCGCGTCCTCGTAGTTTTCGATCATCACGCCGGTATAGCGAATGCCATATTTTTGCGCGAGCTTTTGCAGATCGGGCCACCAGACCTTGGTGTAAAAATCGGCAATGGAAAGGCCGTAGTCACGCTTGATATAAGTACCGTCGCCCGAGGGCACGGGGCTAGGAAAGTCGTCCAAATAGAACACGGCGCTGTTGATGACCGGATAGGCCGTGGCATCACCCAGCAGGCTGATCGCCGCGGCGTAAAAACCGCGCATGACCTTGTCGTAGATGCCAATGTTGCACACCACGGTGTGACCACTGCCGCAATCGTTAGACCAAATGAGCGGCGTGCCCGCATCGCCGGTCTTAGCCCACACGTGCGCCGTCTCGCGCAATGAAACCGAGAGCGAAGAATCGAAGGGATCCGAGAACTCGTAGCGCTCTCCCCCGCCCAGCATAAAGTCCTCGCTCGGCACAATGCTTTCGGCTTTCACATAGTCATATCCGGCCGATTCAATGCCAAGCTTGGAGGCAATCACTTGCAGATAGCTCGAGTTATCCGGCGGTATGGCGAGCATAAGCGAACCGCCGGCACTCACCCAACTCATAATGTCGGTCAGATGCTTACCGAGCCCATCGAGCGACGGCATGAGCAAAATCACGCGATCGAAGGAGGTCAGCGAGGGAATGGCATCCGCACCATCCAGGGCAAGGTCCACGTCGCGGTGCGCGATCTTCATGTCGAGCAGGATCTGGTCGAACTGTTCCTTTACGCCCTCGACGCCAGCTTGATCGGAATCGGTAATGACCAGGCACGTGGGCTTTTGGCCAAAGATTGCCGAGGAGACAGGCACCGCATCGTTGGCGGCAAGCATCCCCAGCTTATGCTGGCCCGCACTGTACTGCACGCCGGCACGCTCCACCAGCAGCACGGCGGCCATGGCAATAAAGACCGCCCACACCACGAGGAGTCCCATCCAACGAAAGCGGCCTGCACGGTCGCGGATATGTTGCGCCACGCTCATCTGGCCTCCTCCCCGTCGCGCCAAAACGCCAACTTTTCGCGGTTGTCGGCGCTCAAATATACATGTTGCTTGTCAATCGCATCGATCACACGGTGAACCTCGTCACCATCGCGGCGCATCACGGCAAGGCGCAGGCAAAGCATCCAAACCTCCTGCTCCTCGGGCACGTCGAGCACCAGCTGGTCGGTCACGGCCTGCGCCTCGTCGATCTGGCCGACATCGGCCAGTGCCGTCGCATATCGAATACGCAGCTCAAAGGTGTCCTCGCGCTCGCAGCGGCGCGCAAGCAGGCGCGCGTACTGCTGACGCTGAATCTGAGCCACGCGCCCCTCAGCCAAGCCCGAGTCCAAGTATTCACCAAGAAAATCGCAGTATTCGATGAGGTTTTGCGCGCTCGGATCGGTCTTAAAGGCACGCTCCAACTGCTGCAGTTTAAGGTCGGACTCCTTGGAGATCTGCGCCACCGCCGTCGCGGCATAGTGCGCCACCTCAACGTCGTCGTTAAGCTTAGCCGCCTGCAACTGCGCCAGGTACGCGTCGGGCTCCTCGGTGAGCATGGAGAGCATTAGACGGCGGCGGTCTGCCGGGTCGTTGACAATGAGCGCCTCCTCGAGCGGGATCACTCCCGCATCGGCTTCACGGTCATGAACCAAGATGCTGCGATGCAACTCATCGTTAATGCGCAACAACTCCAACGTGGCGTCCTTAAGGTCCTCGCCAAACACGGCACTGCGCATCGAAAGTAGCAACACCAATAGCGGGCCCCACAACGGCACAAGTACCATCACGGCCAGCATATGCCCGCGCACCGGCAGCAGGCCCAACTTCATAAGCGTCCACAGCACCAGGCAAACCAGCGCATGAATCAGCAGCAAGACGGCAGCAACGACAAGCAAGATCAAGCGGCATCCCCCTTACCGTCACCGGTGTCAGCGATGTGCCGCAGCAGCGCCACGATGTCCTCGCCGTCGACGGGCTCCACCGCAATATGCTTGGCGCTCAGGCGCTCGCGGATAATGGGCAAATCGCACGCCTTTGCCTGGCGCATAAGCAGGTAGAGCACGTCGCCGTCGACCAAGCCCGCCGCATCGCTCTCGCGGATCGCCGACCCAATCGCGCCCACCAGCTCGCCGACAGGTTCCAAGCCCGGCACCACGCGCAGGAGCAAAAAACTCCCCATCTTGCCGTCTGCCAGCGCCTGCTCGGCCGCGAGCTCTTGGCCAAAGGCCGCCTGCTTGAGCACGCAAGTGCCGCAAACGCAGCGCTTATCCTGCGCCACCGCCTCATAGTCAAAGGCACGCCCCAGTGCGCTTTCGACCAGGCCGCACAAGATGCGGAACAGGTTTTGGTAATAGAGCGTCATTTGGTTCTCGGCCGCACGACGCACAAAGATCAACACGGCGGGCGCCCCGTCGCGCTCGATCGTATATCCAAACATGGGAAGCCCCGGCGTCAGTTCGCGATTCACCCACAGATTCGAATGATCCCCACCGCCCAAAAGGGGCGCAAGCTGCTCAAGCGTGAGCGAGCGCGTGGCGTCCTCGGCAATCACGGGACTCGCCGCCACCAGACGTGCAAACGCCCCGCCCGAAACGTGGTAGATCGTCACCGAATTGTTTTCGAGAATCTCACCTATGAGCTCGCAACACTTACGGTAGATGTCGCGCGGGTTGAGCACGTCGAGCTCTTGCGTCACGGCAAAGATCTTACCAAAGCTATCGTGGCGCCCCACAATCTGGCGCTTGTATGTGCGCTTGTCCTCGACGGCATCATGGTAGAGCTGTGTAAGGAACGTATTGCGATTACGCACGAGCTCGTTTTGGTCGCGCTCGACCTTAATGGCCTCGCTGTTGCGTAGCTGTACGTAGCCGCACACGGCACCAACCACAAAGTACGCGATAAACGGCAGCCAGTTAGACGGCTCGTAGAATAGGCCCTGGAAGGTATAGCCATACTGGGTAAAGTAGCTCACAGCCAAGCCCACCGACGCCAACAGCGCCGCAACCAGGCCAAAGTCCAGGCCATACAGCGTGCCGATGAGCACGACGTAGAGCAGGCGATAATCGAGCACGTTGAGCTGGGCCGATTGGGAGAACAGATGCTCCAGCACCTCAAACAGGACCCAGGCAACTCCCGTTTCCAGGCATTTAATAGGTAGCGTGCGCAGCTGGATGCGGTCGATAGCGGCGCGCAAGGGGTTGACCTTCTTTGCGCGGCCGGCATCCCAACGCGCCTGAATGGTCGAAAGATCGCGCAGCAGATCGTAGCGCTGAAACCATCCATAACGAACGCGAACGATATCGCTGACGGGCAGGGCGTAGCCGGCAGAATCGCCATAGGCAACCGAGAGCCCTGGGAACAGCGCCTTGAGGGCCTCGCCCACCTCACCTGACGTGTGATGGAAGGTATCGGCAATATCGAGCGTCTCAAAGGAAGCGTCCCAGCTATCAAAGATACGACGCACTAGCACCGCGAGTTCCTCGGCGCACAGCAGGGGAAACATTGCATCCTCCGCGCCATGTAGAGCAACCGATCCGGTTAAGCATGCGTCGAACAACGGCACCAAAAACGGATCTTCCAGTGCGGCAGAGGCAGTATACAGAAAGGGCACGCGCAGAATCTTCGCCTGAACGCCTTCGTGCGCAGCGTAGTGGCAGCACAGGTCGTTGGCCACGCGGGCGATGATACCCTCGCCCGTTTGCCACGCGGCATCGGCGGCGCCCTCGGCACTCGCGGGCCCCGCGACATACAGCAGCTGGACCCGGCGACCCACGCACACACGAAAGACCGAACGCAGCAGTTCAATATCGCCCACGCTATCGGTGTGCGGAGTGAGGTAATTGGAAAGGTAGACCACGCGGTCGAACTCGTAGGCCTGATCCAGGTGTTGCAGAAGCTCTTTCCACGAGGCATGGGGCGATGACTCGTCGCGGCGCGTGTCCTGCGCGGCTACGACCTGCACATGGTCCTCGGGGAACGCCTTGGCACAAAAGTCATCGTCAACATATGCGGTGTTGCCAACAACCAGCACCTCCATGGCGC
>WGSR01000134.1 GCA_014871545.1 Collinsella sp.
GGCGTCCTCCTCCATGTGGATGCGCAGGATGCGAATGGGCACCGTGTAGGAACCATCCTCGCGACGCTCGGGCATCCGCAGGTTGGACGCGTCATAGCTGGCCAGGTGGCCGGCGCGCTGATTGCCCTCGCGCATGGTCGACGTCATGGACGTAGACAGGCCCTCGGCGTTGGCCGAAGCGCTCGCCAGGCTCTGGGCCTCGGCCTCGCCAAATGCGCAGTCGGGGCGCTCGGCGGCACCGCGACCGGTCACGTCCAGATCCAGGTGACCGTACATGGCAAAGGCGACCGGGCCCTGCGTGGTCTGGAAGTTCTTGGCCATATCGGGATAGAAGTAGTGCTTGCGGTAGAACATCGAGTGGCGCTGGATCTCGCAGTTGGTGGCGAGACCGGCCTTGACGATGCTCTCGATTGCCTTCTTGTTAGGCACCGGCAGGGCGCCGGGCAGGCCCAGGCACACCGGGCACACGTTGGCGTTGGGCTCGTCATCGTGGCTGAGCTTGCAGTTACAGAACATCTTGGTATCGAGTGCGGTGAGCTCGGTATGGATCTCCAGGCCAATCACGGCCTCCCAATCCTGCAGGACCTCGGAAAGCTCCTTCATTACAGCTCGCCTCCCTTCCCGGCAAAATCGGACGCGACGGAAAGCGCGGGCGCACCTGTAGCGGCATCGGCAAAGCCGCGCTCCAGAGCGCGGGCAAACATAAGCAGCTGACGGTCCTTAAAGGCAGGTCCCACCAGCTGGGCAGAAACGGGCAGTTGAGTATCCTCACCCAAGCCCAGCGGCACCGAGATGCCACCGTTGCCGCAAATGTTGAGCGAGATGGTGTACAGGTCGGAGAGGTACATCTGCGTGGGGTCGCTGATCTCGCCAAACTTAAAGGCCGTGCGCGGCGAGGCGGGCATGAGGATGGTATCCACCTTGGCATACGCGGCGTCGTAGTCCTGCGTGATGAGCGTGCGGGCCTTCTGCGCGGCGTAATAATACTTGTCGTACACGCCCGAGCTCAGCAGGTAGGCGCCGAGCATCTGACGGCGCTTGGCCTCGGCGCCAAAGCCGTGGGCGCGCGAGAGCGAGCTCTGGTCGGACAGGTTGGCGCAGCCCTCCTCCTGATAGCCGTAGCGAATGCCATCGAAACGTGCCAGGTTGGAGAACGCCTCGGCCGGGCCGATGACGTAGTAGGCGGCGATGGCGGCGTCCAGGTGCGGAAGGTCGACCTCGACCAGCTCGGCACCCTGGTTCTGCAGCTCCTGGGCGGCACGCTGAACAGCGGCCTTGACCTCGGGCGTCAAACCCTCGGCCTCCATGAACGCAGGGATAACGCCCACACGCTTTCCCTCGATGCTGTCGTTGAGGTGCTCGGTAAAGTCGACGGCACAATCCTGGCTGGTGCAGTCGTACGGATCGTGGCCCGCGCCGGTAAGCGCGTTCATGGCCAGCGCGACGTCCTCGACCGTGCGGCCAAAGGGTCCCACCTGGTCGAGCGACGAGCCAAAGGCCACCACGCCATAACGGCTCACGGCGCCATACGTGGGCTTAAAGCCCACCACGCCGCACAGCGACGCCGGTTGGCGAATGGAGCCGCCGGTGTCCGAGCCCAGCGAGAGCACGACCTCGCCCGCGGCGACGGCGGCAGCGGAGCCGCCCGAGGAGCCGCCGGGCACGCGCTCGGTATCCCAGGGGTTGTTGGTACGGTGGAACGCCGAGCTCTCGGTAGAGCTGCCAAAGGCAAACTCGTCCATGTTGGCCTTGCCCATGGGCAGGCAGCCGGCATCGAGCATGCGCTGGACGCAGGTGGCGGTGTAGACGCTCTGGTAGTTCTCGAGCATGCGGGAAGCACAGGTGGTGCGCGTGCCCACGAGGTTCATGTTGTCCTTGATGGCCAGCGGCACGCCCGCGAGCGGGGGTAGCGGCTTGCCTGCGGCGCGGTCGGCATCCACGCGCGCAGCGGCCTCGAGCGCGAGCTCGGGCGCCACCTGCAGGAATGCCTGGACCCCGCCCTCGCGCGCCTCGATAGCGGCAAGGGAGGCCTGGGCCACCTCGGTAGCGGTAAAGTCGCCGGCGGCAACGCCCGCGGCGATCTGGGCGGCGGTAAAGGAATCGAAGCTCTGCGCCATTACTCGCTCTCCCCCTCTCCCAAAATGGACGGCACGCGGAAGTAGCGGTCGCGCGCGCTGCCGGCGTTTTCGAGCGCAACGTCGAGCGGCAGGTCGCGCTCGGGCTCGCGCAGGTCATCGCCCATCACGTTGGACAGGCTTCCGATGGGATGGAACGTGGGCTCCACGTCGGGCAAGTCATATTGCAAGACGGGCTCAAGCATCTGGACGGCGTCGTTCATGTAGGACGTCATCTGGGTGAGCTCGTCATCGGTCAGTGCGATCTTTGCGTACTCGGCGATGCCGCGCACGTCTTTCTCGCTGAGTGCCATAGGCGCTCCCTTCCGCATAACAGTTAAACCGCTCTAGTATACAGGGCAGCGCCGACTCGGAGCAGGCGCTTTACCTAAATGCAGCGAAAACGTAACGAGGGCGGCGGTTGGCAGGCGGCAGGCTGGCGGTTCTGCAGCGAAACCGCACCGTCCACAGCGAAAACCGTCCCGCCCGCAACGAAAACCATCACATCATTCGATGTTTTTCGTCAAAATCGCGATTTTCATCGAATGTTGTGATGGTTTGGAAGTCCCGACCACCACAAAGGTGCCTGTCCCCTTTGTGGTGGTTCTGGAGAATGTCCTATGCCGAGGCCTTGGCCTTGCGGCGCTTGCGGACCGCGTGGATCACGATGTCCAGCAGCAACAGCACAATGGCTACGACCACGATGAGCACGGCAAACTCGCGCTTGCCCCAGTGGCGGCTGGCCAGCGACTTTTGCTTGTCGACGTCCTTCTTGTTGTACTTGGTGCGCACGCAATGCACCAGCAGGCGATGGTCGTTCACGCCGTAGGGCGTGCAGGTGACGAGCGTCACTTTGTCGGCGCCCGGCTCGATGGTTAGCGACTCCATCTCCTCGGGCAGCACCACCTCGGAGTCCACCATCTTGTAGGCGAGCGTCTTGTTCATGGTGTGCAGCAACACCAGGTCGCCGGGCTCCAGCGAGTGGATGTTGTCGAACATGCTCAGGTTGCGCATGCCCGAGTGCGCGGTGAGCACGCAATGAGTCGAGGTGCCGCCCACCGGCAGGCTCGTGCCCTCCAGGTGGCCAACGCCCGCCATAAGGACTTCTTCGCTCGTGCCGTGGTAGATGGGCATGCTCACGTCGATGGAGGGAATCTCGACCCAGCTCATCATGGGGTCGCGGTCAAAGATGAGCTGCTGAGCGTAGGGCTCGATCTGGTCGGCGGGAAGCTCGGTGGCCTCGCCCGCCAGCTGCTCGTTAAAGGAGCGAGCCTGGAGCAGGATGCGCTCGCGCTCCTCAGCAGACAGCGCGTCCACGGTGCTGGACACCGTGCTGATCTGGTTGAACACGCCCGAGGCCTCGAGCCGGTCCAAGATCCACGGCCAGGTCATAAGGCCCACGCCAATAAGGATGATGACGATGGTGATGAGCCGGTCGGCCCAGCGCGGCAGCCGCTTGCGACGGCGCTTGGGCTTTGGTTGAGGTTTGGGCTGAGGGCTTGAGCCACCGTTGGCCGCGGCGTTATTGCTCTTCATATGTTTGGCGCCCTGCACCATCGCCGGTCACTCCTCTACAGCTCAGGTTGTCTGAACAAATAATAGCCGATTAGCGAGCTTCCACGCCGGACAACGCAGCCTAGCAGCATTGCGCAGTGCGAGTATGGGCCCGCATTTGAGTTTTCAAAATGTCCCGAATCGGCTGAGCGATTCGGGATACAATGTCAATAGAAAACGACGCACCCCGCGTAAGTGTACGAGAGCGCGGGCGGCCTAGTTTTCAGCTTTTGTTAAATGCCCGGGATCCGACCCCCGGGCATTCTTATTTGCGCTTTCGACGCAAATGCCGTCCACCGTCCGCACCGCGCGTGCGCCTACGGACCTTAAACCGAACCTCATACGAGTCAAGAAACGCGATGACGAACGTGCCCACCGTCGCGAGGGCGGCGAGCGCGTTAAGGAATTTCAGCATTTGGGGACCTCCGATCGAGTCGTCGGCCGCCCGCGCACGGGATGCGTCGCAAGGATATTTTACTGCGAGCGTATGCACCCGCAGCTGGTAAACGCGATTTTGACAAACATTTGTTCGATAGCTATAAACACGATTCCTCATCCAGCGGAACCTGGCCGCATTGTCCGGGTTTGCCCGACGTGTTTGCGTTTTCAAAATATCCCGAATCGGCGGGGCGATTCGGGATACAATAACTATAGGAAACGACGCACCCCGCGTAAGTGTTCGAAAGCGCGGGCGACCAGTTTCCGACGTTGTTAAATGCCCGGGCCTCTAACCCCGGGCATTCTTATTTGCGCTTGTTGCGGCGCAAATGCCTTCTACCGTCCGCACCGCGCGTGCGCCTACGGACCTTAAACCGAACCTCATACGAGTCAAGAAACGCGATGACGAACGTGCCCACCGTCGCGAGGGCGGCGAGCGCGTTAAGGAATTTCAGCATTTGGGGACCTCCGATCGAGTCGTCGGCCGCCCGCGCACGGAATGCGTCGCAA
>WGSR01000135.1 GCA_014871545.1 Collinsella sp.
AGGTCGTGCGCGTCATTCGCGAGAGCGGCCTTCCCAACCGCACCACCTCGATGTTCACCGAGATCGAGGGCGACTGGGACGAGGTCATGCAGGTCGTGCGCGACGCAACCTTTGTGTTGGCGAGCAAGGGCATCCGCACCGAAGTCGTGCTCAAAGCCGATATTCGACCCGGATTTACCGACACCATGACCGGCAAACTCGAGCGCATGGAAGCTCAGATCAAAAAGCAGGAGGAAACACGATGAGTATCCGCGACAACCTTGATATCTCGGCCTATCTGGTGCTCGGCCCCGAAAACACGCTCGGGCGCCCCGTGGGCGATGTGGTGGCCCAGGCACTCGACGCCGGCTTTACCTGCATCCAGGTGCGCTCCAAGGTGGCAAGCGCCCGCGAGATCATTGCGCTGACCGGCGACGCCGCGCAGGCAATCGCACAGGCCGGCAAGACCGGTCAGGTCGCTTTGCTGATTGACGACCGCCTGGACTGCGTACTCGCCGCGCGCGAGCAGGGCATTGCTGTCGACGGCGTGCACGTGGGTCAGAGCGACATTCCCGTCGAGGTCTGTCGCAAGCTGCTGGGGCCCGACGCCATCGTGGGCCTTTCCGCCCGTTGCGAGGAGATGCTCGAGTACGTCAAGACCGCCGACATGAGCCTAGTCGACTACCTGGGCATCGGCCCACTCCACGAGACCGAGACCAAGCGCGACTGCGGACGCGCGGCCGACGGCTCTATCATCACCAAGAGCTTTGAGGACCTGGCCGCCCTCCACGCGGCAAGCCACGTGCCCATCGTGGTGGGCGGCGGCGTCAAGACGGCCGACCTGCCACAGCTCAAGGCCACCGGCGTCGACGGCTTTTTCGTGGTGAGCGCCGTCTGCAGCGCCGATGACCCCTACGCCGCGGCCAAGGAGCTCGTCGACACCTGGCAGCAGGCGTAAGTCTAGGCCGAGCAGCTGATTCGCAGCCTCATATCTTCAGCAATGGAAAGCGCATCCCAGTTTGAGCCTCCATTCCGGGATGCGCTTTCCGCCGAGATGGCGGCAGCAGCCTCTACCCTGCCAGATATGCCTCCAGTGCCGGCAAGGTCGCCTCCGCATCGCGGCGACCAATCTGGTAGATGCGCTCAAGTTCATCGGGCTCGCGACACAGCGACGGCACCTTCACCGATTCGCTCGGACGCACCACAAAGATCTCGCCGGCAGCCTCGCGACGTGCCAGGTCATCGAGCGTGGCATTGTAGACCTCATGCCGGTGCTCAAGCGCTGCGACAAACTCCGGATAGTGACGGAACACGCGACGCAGCATGGGCATCACGCTGTTGGGCTGCTTCACAAAGCCCGCCGGCTGCGTGAGTACCACGATATTGCGGTCATACCCCTGCGCAAACAGCCACGCGCTGGGAATAGAATCAGCCACACCACCATCCAGATACTTATGCCCGTCAATAGCAACGGGACGCGTCGCCACGGGAATTGCCGACGACGCCCGAATCCACTCGATATCGCGCTCGTCGCCATACGGCAGATCGTGATAGACGGCCTTGCCCGTCTCGATATCGGTACACACGCACGTAAATCGCATGGGACAGGTGCGATACGCCTCCAAGTCGATAGGATCGCGCTCGATAGGCACCTCGTGATAAGCAAAGTCGGCATTGTACATATCGCCGGTTCGCAGCCAGCTGGTCACGCTCGCATAGCGCTTGTCGGCGCAATAGGCCTTGTTATAGCGAATGGCGCGGCCGATCTGGCGCGATTTAAAGTTGTAGCCAAACGCCGCGCCCGCCGAGACGCCCACCATATGGTCGCAGGTCAAACCGTGCTCCATCCAAACGTCGAGCACGCCCGCCGTATACATACCGCGGTAGCCGCCTCCCTCGAGCGCCAGCCCCACCGTGCGCGTCATATTTGACTGTGCCATGCGACCATCTCCGTTCCTGCGTTTTAAAACGGGACAAGTATACCCGTCAACATATATCGTCCCAGTCGCATTTTTATCGAACATCGCATCGTCGCGCTACCGCTTGTCGAATAATAGCCGCCCACAGCATGTGCACCCATATATAATTGTGCACTATTGTTTACACTACTCAGCTGTTATCAACAGCGAACATTAGCCGACAAATTAACTCAACAACGCGGCAAGGCGGGGCCTGGATACATGCAAAGCGCTGAGCAACGACGCGTGTACACAACGAGCTCGCCCGACGCCATCCGCCCCGACCTCAGAAAGCCGCTTACAACATGGACACCGCCAGCAATTACACCGAAACGCTCGAAAAGACCGTCCGTGACCTTCTCGAGCGTCAGGATGATCTGATTAGGACGGCCTTTACCGACCAGCTCACCGGACTTGGCAACCGCGGCGGCTTTGCCCGTTCCCTAGAGGAAATCTGGGAGCAGGAACTGCCCGTGACCATGGCGTTTATCGACATCGATAACCTTAAGCACTGCAACGACGTCTTTGGGCATGACGAGGGCAACCGCTATATCTTGCAGGTAAGTCTCTATCTCAAGCTGTATATGAAAGTGGACGAGGCGGCGTTTCGCATAGGCGGCGACGAGTTTGCCATCCTGTCTACGATTGCGACCGAGGACGACCTCGCCGAGCGCCTGGAACACTGCCGAACGGTCCTACTCAAAAACAACGATTCCGAGATGCCTCACTCGTTTAGCTACGGAGTGTCGCACGCCGACCCCGCCCTGGGTGAAGTCTCCAATCGCATGACACTCGATGCCGACCATCGCATGTACGACTACAAGCTACGCCATGCCATGCATCTTGATCGACGCAATATCGCGCAAGTCCACACCGACGACTTCGAAATAAGCAATCGCGTTTTTGACGCCTTTTCGATGCTCAACGAAGGCCGTTATTGCTTTATCGAGAACTTGGACAAACATCGCACCCTATGGTCACAAGGCGCCCTGCGCGATCTCGGTCTTCCTTCTGAGCATGTAGACAACTGCCACGATTACTGGAAAACGCGCGTCCACCCCGATGACCTTGAGGCCTACATCAACGACATCGACCAAATCTATAATGGCTCCAAACACCGCCGCGTCATGCAGTACCGCATGCGCAATGCCGCGGGCGACTACGTCCTCTGCCGCGCTCGCGGGTTTCGCATCGACGGCGACGGAAATACCCCCTCGCTCTATGTCGGCGAACTTGTTAACCACTCACTCGCCGAGACCGTCGACGCCGCCACGGGCCTCGGAACGCAGCGTATGCTGATCAACGCTATCGATGCCTGCCGTCGCGACCGTTGCGAGACGGGGCTTATAGCGGTCCGCGTTTGTGGCACGGCAAAGTTCAACGAGCTCTACGGGGCCGAGGCTGTCGACAACATGCTCGCCGAATACGCAGGCCGCATGCTATCGATCACCCGCGGCAGAAGTCGCGTCTTCCGCTCGCGAAACGCCCAGTTCGTCGTGCTCAGCAACGATCTGGACCACGAGGCATTCGAGCAACTGACCCATCATCTTAAAGAGGCCGTTTTCGCTCCTGTTCGAATCGCGAACGACACCATTACCCCCGTCTGTCTTGTCGTCCCGGCCTTTTACGAGCGCTTAATCAATCAAGCGACCGCTGTTTTAGGCGAACTCGACCGTCGTCTTCGCGCCGCCGGCGGGCTTGCACCCAACGATAGCCTCCCCATACCCGAGATTGAGCGTAAAAGCGCCGTCGCCGAACGCATCGATACGCTCACGGGCCTCTATCGACCCAGCGAGTTTATGCGGCGTGCCAACGCATTTCTTAAGACAAGGCGCGACGCCGCTTGGTGTATCGCCACCGTCGACATGGGTCATATGCGACTGTTCAACGAATGGCACGGACAGGCCGAGGGCGACCGCGTGCTCGCCGATGTGGGCACGGTCCTCAAAGACATCGAGAATGCCGAGATGGGCGTCGCAGGATACTGGGGCCAAGACGACTTTTGCATTCTCATCCCCTTTGAGCACAACACCGTCCATCAAATCTATAACCGCGTTCGCGCCGCCGTGGCCAAGCATGATGACGGCGTGGGTTTCTGGCCGTCCATGGGCGTTTGCCCCATCGACCCCAACGAGGAAATCACCATCGACGCGCAGGCCAAGGCCATGTTTACCAATCGGCGCGCCAAAAACGATTTTAAGGATCGCATCGCCGTCTTTCGCCCCGAGGAATACAAGCGCGAGGTGGCGTTTCACCGCACCCTCACCGAGTTCCAGTATGCGCTCTCAAACGACCGCATCACCTACTACCTGCAGCCCCAGGTTGATATGGAAACCGGCGAGATCATTGGCGCCGAAGCACTCACCCGCTGGATTGACAAGGACGGCTCTCTCATTTCGCCCGCAACGTTTATCCCCGCACTCGAGGAAAGCGGCTTTGTAGTGACGCTCGACAAGTACATTTGGCAGGGTGTCGCCATATGGCTTCGCGAGCGTCTCGATCGCCGTCTTCGCGTGGTTCCGGTCTCGCTTAATGTGTCGCGCGTGGATATCCTTGCCTGCGACGTTGCCGAACATATGGGGGCGCTCGCCGCCCAATACAACCTACCGCCCGAGCTCATGCGTATCGAGATCACCGAGACGG
>WGSR01000136.1 GCA_014871545.1 Collinsella sp.
AGTCCTTCTCTGAGCAGCAGCTCGTCGAGAACTACGCTGCCCTGTACACCGAGATCCTGCGCGTCAAGCCCTCTTCTGCTAAGGGCAAGTACGTCAAGTCCATCTCCGTGTCTTCCACCATGGGCCCTGGCGTCAAGGTCGATCCCGCTATCCAGCGCGACTTCCTGGCTGAGTAACTAACAGTTACTGCCTGAGCAAAGCAAGCATTGCTAAAGAGACCCGGTTCTGCCTCGTGCAGGACCGGGTCTCTTGCTTTTGAGTCAACGAAACCACCACGAAGGGGACAGGCACCCTTGTGGTGGTTTTACTTGTGTTGTACTTTAGCGCGATGTAGTACTACCCGAGGCCGAAGGGAGCCCAACATGTTTAAGAACACGCAACAGCTCCTAGGCCTAGCGCTACTAGATTGGATAGCGCGCTAGGGTTGTAATCTCGCTATAACGATTTGTTGTACCCGGGTGCGCTATCGTCTGCCGCTTTCAGGCGTGATGAGCGACACGGGTATTTTTCTATCTCTAGGCCTTCTCTCTCTCCTGAAAGCCATCTGTCATAAAACGGTCAATCAGGAGGAACATATAAGCCGCAAAATCACAATCTTTGACGCCACCCTGTGCGACGGTGAGCAGTCGCCGGGCGCCAGCATGAATACCGAGGAAAAGCTCTTCATCGCCCGCCAGCTGGTGCGCATGAACGTGGACGTTATCGAGGCGGGCTTTCCCATCTCGAGTCCTGGTGACTTTCGCTCCGTACAGGAGATTGGCAAGATTGCGGGCGACCGATGCACGGTATGCGGCCTGACGCGCGCTGTCGACAGGGATATCGAAGTGGCTGCAGAGGCGCTCAAAACGGCCCAGAGGCCCCGTATCCATACAGGGCTGGGTGTGA
The DNA here is from genome assembly GCA_014871545.1 of Collinsella sp. Lineage (GTDB taxonomy): Bacteria > Actinomycetota > Coriobacteriia > Coriobacteriales > Coriobacteriaceae > Collinsella. The sequence continues at coordinate 886 of WGSR01000136.1, forward strand.
GCACCAGTCACCTGCGCGACAAGCTCCATATGACTGAGGAAAGGGCAATTGAGTGAGCGATCCATGCCGTCAAACATGCTCGCAAGTTCGTTGACGATGTTGAGTTTTATGCCGAGGATGCCGGCCGCTCCGATCAGGAGTTTCTGGTGCGCATTATCGAGGCGGCCGTAAAGGCCGGTGCCACGGTCGTGAACATCCCCGATACGATGGGCTACAACATGCCGTGGGACTTTGGCGCCCGCATCCGTGACCTGCGCGGGCGCTGCGGGTGCGGCCGGTCAGCGTGCGGTCGACGTGATGGAGTATCGCGAGTACGAGATTGAGCGCATTGCGCGCCAGGCATTTGAGGCGGCGCGCAAACGTCGCGGCAAGGTGACGAGCGTTGATAAGCGCAACGTGCTGGAGACGAGCCGCATGTGGCGCGAGATCGTGCATCGCGTGCAAGACGAGGAGTACTCCGACGTGGAGCTTGAGGACCTGCTCGTCGACAACGCCGCCATGCAGCTCATCAGTCGACCGGCAGACTTTGACGTCGTGGTGACGGAGAACATGTTCGGCGACATCCTGTCCGATGAGGCGGCTCAGATTACCGGATCGCTCGGTATGCTTGCCTCTGCCTCGCTGGATGATGGCGTATCGCTGTTTGGGCCGAGCGCTGGCAGCGCTCCTGACATCGCGGGGCTCGGCGTGGCCAATCCGCTGGCTCAAATCTTGTCGGTGGCGATGCTGCTGACCTACGCGCTCGACATGGGCGAGCAAGCCGCGTGGATCGAGAGCGCCGTGGCGCGCGTGCTCGACGAGGGCTGGCGCACCCGTGACATCGCCGATGTCAACACCCCGGCAGATAAGATCCTCGGCACCACGACGATGGGCGACAAGGTCGTCGCCGCGCTGTAGGCGATGCCGATTCAAGCTGTCAAATATCTCAATCTGTAACATCTAAGGGGCAAAATCGTTCCTGCCTGTTACAGATTGAGATTTTCGGCTGAGCATCCGTGGTCTGTCTCGATCTGTAACAGCTAACCGATTATTTGGGCCCTACCTGTTACAGATTGAGACAAACCGTTGGGACAGGTCGGACGAGTCAGCAAAACCACCACAAAGGTGCCGGTCCCCTTCGTGGTGGTTTTTAGCGCAACGAGGTGTTCCCAGCCGACCATACGGGCGGCCTTGCGCTCACGCTGCTCGATGACAGCGCATCTTTAGACGCGAAGTGCGGAACCGGGTGCATATACGAGCCGCGTAGCGTTACGAATTCATGGGAATGACCGTATCGCCAATTTGTACGCTTGCAATCTTGTCTGTGTCACAAACTTGCGAGAACGGCCAGGTCTTGTGGACATCAGTGGTGCCGTTATCCAGTTTATTTGCGAAATAGCCGCTGTGGCTGGTTGCGTCCTCAACATGACCGTCTTTGAACGTCACGATGAGGGGTATGTTGCCAACGGCATCCATAGACTCCTCCATGTTTTGAGACATCTTGCCGCTGTTGTTGTCGTGTTCGATGGAACGATCTATGTTGTAGCGGACTGAAACGCCAACGCAGGATACGGTGGCCTCTTGAATCGTCGCCTTGGTGCCGTTAAAGTTGACCGATTTGGGCGCGGGAATCGTAACGGATGTATCTTCGTAATTCAGCTGGAACTTAAGATCCCATGGGCCCGTAAGTATTTTCTTATACTCGGGAAGCTCTTTGCCAGCACGTGGCACAACGAGAGAGTTGATATGCGTGCGGACGGTCCTGCCCATAAGGCCGGGTGATTCAACGCTGAACTGTGCAAAGTATTGAATGCTGGAGTCATTGGGGTTCTTGTCAATGAGCCATGATTGGCCTTGGCCGCCATGCTCGCCATCAACGTATACGTTTCCATCGACACTTCCGGCGATAGTTCCGTTCTCGCCCGGCTCGGAAAGCTTTTTCAGGGCAGTGGGATCGTCGAACGTAAGCGTATAGGCGATGGTAACCATATCCTTGTCGCCCATGATGGCGTCGGCGGTCACGGTGACTCCGTTGTTGGAGCAGCTAGCACCGACGGGCCGGCCAATACGGTCGATGATCTCGGTTTGAGAAGCAGGTCCGTCAAAGATGTCGGAAAGCATGTCAAAAGGAAGCGGCAGGACGCCTGTTGCCATAGCCGTGCCAGCGCCTCCAATGACGATAGCGAGGACTGCCGTTACAGCGGCAATGCGAGCGACTGTTCTTACGGGATGGCGGGCGATGCGCGGCTTGCGTCGCGTGCCATTAAAGTTGCTTTGAGCGGTCGCCGCATCGCTTGAGGCGACGGACTGAGCAATCGAGTTTGCCATGTGCTGCTTCGCATTATCGGTAAACGAAATGTGCTCCAGGGCGTGGCGATAGTCATTCGAATTCGTAGTCATTGTGGTCTCCTTTCAAGGAAAGCCGAAGTGACGCACGTCCGCGGCTAAGGTGCTGGGCGGTTGCAGCTGGCGTCGCGTGAACGGCGTCTGCGATTTCCCTGATGCTCATGCCTGCGTAGTAGTGCAAAAAGATGGCGATGCGCTGTGCTTGAGGCAGGGCCGTGACAGCGGAAAGAATGGCGCAGTCGCGTTGCGCGAATTCTTGCTCGGTATGTGTTACGGGTGCGCAGAAATCGGGGAGCGAATCGAGGTCGACAACCGGGTGATTCGCGTGCGTACGGCCGATATCGCGACATGCGTTCAGTGCGACTCGGATCACCCAAGCACGTTCGTGTTCGAGCGAGTCGAACGGTTGAGTGCGTTGGAGAATCTTGATCAGCGTGTCCTGGCAGATGTCTTGAGCGTCGTCAGCGGATCCAAGGGCCGAATAGCACAATCGAAGGATGAGGTCGGAATACGTGTCGACCAAGCGCTTTGCTTCCCGCTCGATCTGATCGGCATCGCATCGGAGCGTGCTATTGCGGTTACGGCGTGCAGGCATAGTGTCACCTCCAATTGGTCGTGGTGGATATAGGGAAGGCGTCTCGCGAGGTCCCTCTACATACAACACGGTCGAGACTGCATAAGTTGACAAAAAAAGACGGCACGTGAGCGCCGTCCTTACAAAACAATGAGTGTTCTCGTTAATTACACAAGCACCGTGATGGACAGGTCGGACGAGTCAGCAAAACCACCATAAAGGTGCCTATCCCCTTCGTGGTGGTTGTTGGCAGTTACCAGGGGGTTCTGGCGGTTGAAGACTCGATTGCTTCGTGGCGTTTGAGCTCGCGGCGCATGGTTTGCGAGTTGAGCCAAGCGGCCTTCCAACCGCGCGTGGGGTAGCGCGCCTCGTCAATTTCGATCTTGGTATAGCCGCAGGCGTTGACAATCTTCGTTCCGCATGGGTGTTGGCGCTCGCGTTGAAAGTTGGGGCCGTAGCTTTGGTGCACATGCCCGTGCACCATGTAGTCGGGATTCCAGGATTCGAGTGTTGTGTTAAAGCATTCGAATCCTCGATGCGGCAGATCATCCAGATCGCCCACGCCGGCGGCGGGTGCATGGGTCAGCAGAATGTCGCAGCCGCCGACCATCCTCACTTTGCGGGACAGCTTGCGCACACGCTTGGCCATCTCGCGCTCGGTATACATGTTGGCACCGTCTCGGTAGCGCATGGAGCCGCCAAGCCCCGCAATGCGGATGCCGCGATACACGTACACGGTGTCTTCGAC
>WGSR01000137.1 GCA_014871545.1 Collinsella sp.
CGTGATGGGCGACTTGTACCAATCGAGCAGCGCGGCGTACTTCTGGTGGTCGACGCAGCCGGCGGGCGCATAGGCCATGGCCTCGTCGACCGTGTAGGACAGGATCGGCTGCAGGTCGCGCATGAGCATCGAGAAGAGCTCGGCCAACACGGTCTGGGCGCTGCGGCGCTCGAGCGAGCCGGGCTTGTCGCAGTACAGACGGTCCTTCAGGGCGTCGAGGTACACGTTGGAGAGCTCGGTAACCACGAAGTCGTAGAGCGCACGGTAAGCGCGCGGGAACTCATAGCTGGCGTAGGCGTCGTCGACCTCGGCCTGGACCTGGGTCAGGCGGGCAACCATGAGCTTGTCGAGCGGCAGCAGGTCGGCAAAGGCGACACCGTCGGTCTCGGGCTCAAACTGACCCTCGAGCTCGGAGAGCAGGAAGCGCAGCGTGTTGCGGAAACGACGGTAGGCATCGGACGTACGGGCAAGGATCTCGTGGTCGATCGACACGTCGGAGCTGGTATCGACGGACGCAACCCACAGACGGATGATGTCGGCGCCCATCTCGTCGCAGACCTTGTTGGGGTCGATGACGTTGCCGAGCGACTTGGACATCTTGCGGCCCTGGCCGTCGAGGGTGAAGCCCTGCGAGACGACTGCCTTGTACGGGGCGTGGCCGTTGGCACCCACCGAGGTGAGCAGCGAGCTCTGGAACCAACCACGATGCTGGTCGGAGCCCTCGAGGTACACATCCGCCGGGTACTCAAGCTCAGGGCGATACTCGCAGACGGCCTTCCAGGAGACGCCGGAATCCCACCACACGTCGAGGATGTCCTTATCGGCCTTGAAGTGATGGCCGCCGCACTTGGGGCAGACGCAGGCCTCGCCCAGGTAGCTCTCGGGAGCGTCGGTGAACCAGGCGTCGGAGCCCTTCTCGTGGAAGAGCTTGATGACGGCGTCGAGCGTGGCGTCGTTCATGACCTTCTCGCCGCAGTCGGCGCAGGTGTAGCTCGGGATGGGCACGCCCCAGTTGCGCTGACGGCTGATGCACCAGTCGGGACGCTGCTCGACCATAGCGCCAATGCGGTTGGCGGCGTGAGCCGGATACCACTTGACGTTCTCGCGGACCTCCTTGCCAGCCTGCTCGCGCAAACCGGTCTTGTCCATCGAGACAAACCACTGGTCGGTAGCGCGGAAGAGCACCGGGTGCTTGCAGCGCCAGCAGTGCGGATAGCTGTGCGTGATCTTCTTCTCGAGGACCAGGGTGCCGCGCTCGCGCAGGAACTCGATAATGTGCGGGTTGGCCTCGTCGGTATCCATACCGCTGAAGGGGCCACCGGTGCCAAACTCCTCACCGGTGTAGAACTTGCCGTCGTCATCGACCGGCATGCAGATGTCGGTGATGCCCTCCTTGAGGCAGGCAAAGTAGTCGTCGACACCGTGGCCGGGCGAGTTATGGACGATACCGGTACCGTCATCGACACCGACGTAATCGGCCAGCAGCGCCACGCCCTCAACACCGTCAAAGATTGGCTGCTTGTAGTGGATGTGGTGGAAGGTCTCGGCGGGAACCACATAGGGCTTGCCGTCGACCATAACCGGGGTGTACTCCCAGCCAAACTCCTCGCAGCACTTGGGAGCCAGGTCCTCGAGCATGACCTCGGCACGACCCTCGTGCTCAATGGCGACATAGGCAGCGCCGGGCTTAAGGGAAACGGCCTGGTCGGAGGGGATGGTCCACGGCGTGGTCGTCCAAATGATAAAGTCGACCGGGCCGTCGAAGCTCTCGAGGCCGGCGGGCTTGGAGGTCATCTCAAAGCGAACGAAGATGGAGGGGCTCGTCTCGTCGGAGTATTCGATCTCGGCCTCGGCGAGTGCGGTGTGGCAGTGCTTGCACCAGTGGACGGGCTTGTGGCCGCGATAGATCATGCCCTTATCGAACATGGCCTTGAAGACCTCGATGTCGGCGGCATCATGCTGGTGATAGAGCGTCAGATAGGGGTTGTCCCAGTCGCCAAGCACGCCCAGACGACGGAAGCCGGCCTTCTGCAGTTCGATGTTCTCGACAGCGAACTCGTTGCAGAGCTCACGAATCTTGGCTGTGGGGGTCTGGTTGAACTTCTCGGTGCCGAGCTTCTCCTCGACCTTGTGCTCGATCGGCTGGCCGTGGCAGTCCCAACCAGGGACATAGGGAACCTCATAGCCCTGCATCATCCAGTAGCGGTTGATCATGTCCTTGGAGATCTTGTTCATGGCGTGGCCGATGTGGATCGGCCCGTTGGCGTACGGAGGACCATCGTGCAGCACGAACTTCTTGTGACCCTCGTTCTTCTTCAGAACCTGCTCGTAGACCTTGTTGTCCTGCCAGTCCTTGAGTCGCTTAGGCTCGGACTTGGAAAGACCGGCACGCATGGGAAAACCGGTCTTGGGCAGATTCATCGTCTGCTTGTACTCGTTTGCCACGGTACCCCTTTCATGTCGTGGGCGCGCACGCCCTCTGGGCACAAAAAAAGCGCCCGTCCCTACAAGCTGGGACGAAGCGCCACAAAACAGGCAGTCTGCCCGTAAAAGCTCTTCGCTTAACCACCCAGCTTAGATGCCCTCGCCCGCGTATTCGCGCGCTCGCATCCGTTACTCGGCTGGCCTGTATCGACGACCATCTCGGCGATGTCTACTAAGACGAACCTGCTCGGCACGTCCGTTGGGACCGCAGCTCCGGGGTGATTTTCATCGGTCGCATGCACGGGTTCTCAGCGCTCCCCGCTCTCTGTAGCATGCGGACGGCCGACTACTCGTCCCCATCAACGCTTATGCGGAGTATGCTAGCACGTTCCGCGCCGGCGAAAAACCCTCAACACTGGTTTTATACGTTCGAAATTTCTCGCGACTGTGGACCTTCTCTTGGAGCAAAATACCTGAAAGCACTTTATCGAACGAAAGAAGGTAGCTATGCGCACGATTGGAATGAGCGACTACACCGTTGGCGAGGATTGCTTTGATGAGCTGCCCGCCGCACTGGTGGAGTACGGAGCGGCCAAGGTCGCGATCATCGGTGGCAAGCGGGCGCTGGCCGCAGCACTTCCCGGTATCGAAGCTGCGTTGGCGGGTACCGACGTCGAGATTCTGGAGACGCGCGTCTACGGCACCAACAGTACGCGCGCCAATATCGCCAAGGTCGTAAACTCCCCCGCCTGCCAGGAAGCCGACGTGCTCATTGCTTGCGGCGGCGGCAAGGCGCTCGACACCGTGAAGACCGCAGCCATCGAGCTCAAGAAGATCGTCTTTACGGTGCCGACGATTTGCTCCAACTGCTCCGCTGCGACCGCCATTGCCGTCGTGTACAACGACGATGGCTCGCTCGAGGGCTATTCGTACCCCAACCGCCCCGCGCACATCTTCATCAACCCCAAGATTATCGCCGAGGCACCGGCAGAGTATTTCTGGGCCGGCGTGGGCGATGCCCTGTCTAAACAGCCCGAGGTCGAGTACGCCACGAGCGCCGGCAACCTCGAGCACACGGCAGGCCTTGGCCTGGCGCTTGCCCACACCTGCTCCGAGCCACTGTTTACCTATGGCGTCCAGGGTCTTGAGGACGTGCGCCAGGACCTGTCGAGCGAGGCCGTCAAGCAGATCGCGCTCGACATCGTGGTCAACACGGGCTACGTCTCGAACCTGACCAACCAGAACGATTACTACTACAACTCGAGCGTCGCGCACGCGTTCTACAACGCCACCTGCAGCATTCCGCGCGAGGGAACCTATCTGCACGGCGAGGTCGTGAGCCTCGGCGTGCTCGTGCTGTTTGCCTATACGGGCGACACCGAGAACCTTGAGCGCTACGCCACCTTTAACAAGCAGATGGGGCTGCCCGTGACGCTTGAGCAGGTCGGCCTTACCGAGGCCGACATTCCGGCGCTGTGTGAGTATGCCCACGCCACCAACGAGTGGAAGCAGGGAAACCCCGAGCCCTTCACCGACGAAAAATTCGCCGCCGCCATCAAGGCCGCCGCCGCCTACGGCCACACCCTCCTCGCCTAACCTACCAAAAAGGGACAGGTTTATTTTGGCAGGTTTTATCTGGGCAAACGCCATTGAACATCTGTTGAAATAGTTTAGCTTGCCAGTAAAGGGGGCGACCATCTACTCGATGGCCTCCCCCTTTCATTTGCTATTCCAACATACTGGGGTCAAATTCGCTGGCCGGAATCACGCGGTACCCGTGACGCAGCAGCAGGTCGACGAAAACACCGTTACCCGCGGTGAGCGTACCGCTAAAGGTGCCGTCGTAGATGTGACCCGCACCGCACGAGGGGCTGCGGTCCTGAAGGATGCACGCGACTATCTCTTCCGGTCCGCCCGCCTGCTCACACATATCGAGCGCGCGCTCGGCACCCAGGCGAAACTCGCGATCGACTGAGGTGCCCTCGCAGGTACGGACCTCGCCGTTAACAATCTCGGACGGCTTGCGCGGCGTGGGCAGGCCGCCAAAGACCTCAGGGCACACCA
>WGSR01000138.1 GCA_014871545.1 Collinsella sp.
TTGCGCAGGCTGCGCTCGGCTGCGAGATCGAGGTCGAGGGCATTATGCCCGACGAGGTCGTTAAGGTGACGGTTCCCGCCGGCGCCCAGTACGGCGACACCGTGAGCGTCAATAATTACGGCATGCCGCGCATTGGCGGTGGCGGTTCGCGTGGCCGCCTGGTCGTTCAGCTGCGCGTGCTCGTCCCCACCAATCTCTCCAACAAGCAGCGCGAGTTGCTTCGTGCCTTTGCCGACGAGATGGGCGATGACGTCGCATCCGGTAAGAAGTCGGTGACCGATCGTATCAAGAGTGCCCTCGACGACATCCTCGATTAAGGAGCCCGCGTGCTCGCACCTCATATCTCTGTCGTCAACCTCGGTTGCCGTGTCAACCGGGTTGAGTCTGACCGTATCACTGCCGATCTTATGCGCCTGGGCTTTGCTATTGTGGATCCCCAGGATGCCGATCTGATCGTCATTAACACCTGTGCCGTTACGGGCGAGGCCGAGGCCAAGACCCGTAAGGCCGTCCGTCATGCGCTGGCCCATCCTAACGAGCCCTATGTGCTCGTGACCGGTTGCGTGGTCAATTTACATCCCGAGGAGCTGCTGGAGCTTTCGGATCGCGTGATCGCCGAGCCGTCCAAGATCGATGTCGCCGAACGTGTCTGCGAGGTGTTGGGCGTTGAGTCCGATAGCGTTCCCGCCTGCAGCGATGGCGAGGTGGTCGATGCGCTCGGTCGCTCTCGCCTGGGCGTGAAGATTCAGGACGGCTGCAACCATCGCTGCACCTATTGCATTGTGTGGAAGGCACGCGGCCCCGAGCGCTCCGTGCCCGTCGAGTCCGTGCTCGAGCAAGTTCGTGAGGCCCAGGAGGCCGGCGTTCCCGAGGTGGTGCTGACCGGTGTGAACTTGGGTGCCTACGATGGCAAGAGCGCGACCGACGAGCATGTCGAAATCGATGAGCTGCTCGAGGCCATCATGGAGCGCACGTCTATTCCGCATGTGCGCATTTCCTCGGTCGAGCCCATGGATATCTCTGAGCGCCTGCTTAAGGTTATGGCGCGCTATCCGCAGCGTATCGCCCCGTTTTTGCACCTGCCCGTGCAGTCCGGCTGCACGGCGACCCTGCATCGCATGGGCCGTCCCTATAGCGCCGAGGCCTTTGAGGACACGGTGCGTATGATTCGTGCCATCTTGCCCCAGGCGTCCCTTTCGTGCGATGTCATCGTCGGTTTTCCTGGTGAGACGGACGAGGAGTTCGAGGAATCGCTGGCGCTGTGCCGCCGTGTGGGTTTCTCGCGTATGCACGTGTTCCGCTACAGCAAGCGTCCCGGTACCCTTGCTGCCGACATGCCCGACCAGGTGCCACCCGAGGTTATGGCCGAGCGCAGCCGCCGTATGCGGGCCGCCGCACAGGAGCTCGCTATTGCCGACGCTCGTCGTCGCGTGGGCACGGTCGAGCGTGCCGTGCTCGAGTATGGTGACAACCTGACCCTCGGCTCGTTCCATCATGCCCGTCTTGACGATACCTGTGGACTTACAGCCCCGTGCCTGCTCGATGTTGCTATCATCGGAGTCGATGATTCCGGCTTGGTCCATGCACGCAGGGAGGTTCATGGAAGCCTCGAAGATTAGACTTACCGTTCCCGAGGGGATTGATCCCTCGCGCGTTTTGGGCGCCGGCGACGGCGTCCTTCGTGCGCTCGAGAGCTTGGTTCGCGCCCATGTGGTCGCCCGTGGCGATAGCATCTCCGTGAGCGGCGACCCGGACGAGGTCGAACTCGTAGCGCGCTTTTTCGAGCACGCTTTTCGCGAGGCGGCCGCCGGGCGCACGCTGTCTGCCGACGATGTCTCTCGCTGCCTGGCCGTCTTGCGCGACGGTGAGCACGAGGCTACGTCGCTTCGCGATGACGTGCTGCTTTCGTATCGCGGCCGCGTCATTCGCCCCAAGACGCTCGGCCAAAAGCGCTATGTGGATGCCATCCGCTCGCATACCATCACGTTTGGCTTGGGTCCTGCCGGTACCGGTAAGACCTATCTGGCTATGGCGCTCGCCGTTGCCGCGCTCAAGCGTCACGAGGTGGGTCGTCTGATCTTGACGCGTCCGGTTGTCGAGGCGGGGGAGAATCTGGGCTTTTTGCCCGGTACCCTTGAGGAAAAGATCGATCCCTACATGCGTCCGCTCTACGACACCCTTTTTGACATGATGGATCGCGAGCGAACCGATGAGCTTATGGAGCGCGGCGTGATCGAGATCGCCCCGCTTGCCTACATGCGCGGCCGCACGCTTAGCGATGCTTTCGTGGTACTCGACGAGGCGCAAAATACCACGCCCGAGCAGATGAAGATGTTCCTGACGCGCCTGGGCTTCAACTCCAAGTTTGTGATTACCGGCGACCTGAGTCAGCGCGACCTGGTTGGTCGTCGCGGCGGTCTTGCTGACGTTGAGCAGATTTTGGGCCGTGTCGACGATGTCGCATTTTCGCACCTCGAGCGTGCCGACGTGGTGCGCCATGCCCTGGTGGGACGTATCGTCGAGGCATATGATGCTTATGATGACGTGCGCGAGCAGCGCGTGCACGACCGAAAGGAGTCCCGTTGAGTGTATTGATCAGCAACGATGCCGAGCTCGATACGCTGCTCGACGCGCAGGAGGTGGAGCACATCTGCGAGGTTGTGCTTGCCGCCGAGAGCGTTGAGCGTGAAGTCGAGATTTCCCTTTCGTATGTCGATGAGGACGAGATGCACGAGCTCAACCACGAGTGGCGCGGCATCGACCGCACCACCGATGTGCTCTCGTTTGAATGCGACTCGGCCTTTGACGATGACATTCCCGCCGATGAGACGCTCGAGCTCGGCGATATCATCTTGGCCCCGGAGGTCATTGCCCGTCAGGCCCCCGGTTTTGGCAATAGCCCCGCTGACGAGTGCCGTCTGATGCTCGTTCACGGCATGCTGCACCTGCTGGGCTATGACCATATTGATGACGACGAGGCCGAGGTCATGGAGGCCCGCGAGGACGCCATCCTGCGCGATCTGGCGCTCGAGCGCGGCGAGGACCCCAAGCTAGTCCACGTCGGCCCCATCACCAACCACGCCCACGACTAGGAGCCGTCTATGATTCCCGGATCGAACAAGGACCATCCGTCCTTCTTAAAGTCGTTTTCCTACGCCATGGAGGGCTTCGTCACCGCCGTCAAGACCGAGCGCAACATCAAGGTCATGCTCTTGGCGGGCGTGTGCACCGTCATTGCCGGCTGTATCGTGGGCCTTGACATTGCCGAGTGGGCCACGATTATCATCTGTTGTGGCCTGGTGATTCACGGCGAGCTGTGCAACACCGCTATGGAGGCTATCGTCGACCTAGCGACCCAGGAGCTCCATCCGCTGGCCAAGCGTGCGAAGGACATCGCCGCCGCCTCTGTATACATTCTTTCCATCACCGCCGCGATTGTGGGCGTGCTGGTATTTGCCCACGCGCTCGGCTTTATTTAGAAAGGGATTCCCATGTCCGACAATATGCAGCCTACCGATGAGATCCTGGACGACGAGACTTTGGACGCGGTGGGTACCGAGGGGCTCGAGGATGTCGAGGAGTTCGACCCGTTTGAGGGCATGAGCGATGAGGAGCTCGACGCCCTGTGCGACGAGGATGAGAACCTCGCGGGCTTTGGTGACGTGGAACCCGGTTTCCGCAGCGGCTTTGTGGCCCTGGTCGGACGCCCCAACGCCGGCAAGTCCACGCTGCTTAATGCCTGCTATGGCAAAAAGGTCGCCATCACCTCGCCGGTGGCTCAGACGACCCGTCGCCGCATGCGCGCCGTCGTCAACCGTCCCGGCTACCAGCTAGTCTTTGTCGATACCCCGGGTATTCATAAGCCCAAGGACGGTCTAGGATCCGAGCTCAACAAGAGCGCGTTGTTCGAGCTGAACGATGTCGATGTCGTCGCGTTTTTGATTGATGCCACCAAGCCGATCGGCAGGGGAGACGCTTGGGTTGCCGAGCGCGTCAGATGCGCCCGTTGCAAGAAGGTCCTGGTGCTCACCAAGGCCGATGAGGCCGATCCCGCCCAGGTTATGGAACAGCTCAAGGCCGCCCACGAGCTCATGGAGTATGACGACGAGATCGTGACGTCGTCGGTCAAGAACTTCAACGTCGATGCCTTTATCGAGACCGTTGCGCACTTTTTGCCCGAGGGTCCGCGTTGGTTCCCCGAGGACATGGGTACCGACGCTTCTGATGAGACGCTCGTTGCCGAGTTTGTGCGCGAGAAGGTCTTGCGCCGCACCCGTGATGAGATCCCGCACTCCGTGGGCGTGATCTGCGATGCGCTCGAGCAGACCAAGAAGGTGCTGCGCGTGCACGCCACCATTTACGTTGAGCGTGAGGGCCAGAAGGGCATCATCATTGGTAAGGGCGGCGAGATGATCAAACATATCGGTATCGACGCCCGTCGCGACCTTGAGCGCATCTTTGGCAC
>WGSR01000139.1 GCA_014871545.1 Collinsella sp.
TTTTTGGCTACCCGGGTTTTTGGGTTGTCGATATGTTCGACTGGCTACTAGTGGGTCTTGCGGCGCTTGATCAGCATGATAAGGGCTATCACTACGAGCGTTGCTCCCGCTGCTGCTGCGGTGGCGACTAGGGCGAATGTTTGGTCGCCGGTGTTTGCGAGGTTCTTCGCTGTGGTCGTAGTCTTGACCTTGGTGTCGGTCTTGGCTCCGTTGTCGGACTTGGGCTTGTCCGGGTTCGTCGGGGTCTCAGGAGTCTCGGGGTCCTTTGAGCCTTCGGAATCGGTTGGGCCGGCGGTGTTTACCAGCGTATGGTCCAGGAACTTCTTGGCGCCCGCACTTGCCTGTGAGAACAGGCGGCGCGTGCGGATCGGGGTGGCGTTCACCGTTGTGGGCGCCGTCTCCTCGGCCTCGATATTCACGAGCGTCGTGCCGGTGTCGAGGCCCACGTCGTTGTATCCCACGTGGCAGTAATACTGCGCACCGTCATCGTCTGCGGTCAGGTCAATCTCGAGCTTTGAGGCCGTTCCAGCCGCGAGGTTGCCATCGGCACCCACGAGCTTAAACTCTGTCTCGCCGCGGCCCTTGCGGTACCACATATAGGTCGGTGCCAGCCCTGTTTCGCTATCGTCGGCACCGAGTTGCTTCACATGGCCAATCGCCGAGAGCGTCAGGTGGCTTCCCGCCGCGCGCTCAACCGAAGAGTCGTATCCAAGATCCGACCCCTCCGCAGCATCCGCCGCAGGTCCGCTCACGGTCATCGTCATGCCATCGGGCATGGTCTTGACCGTGATGATTGCCGAGCGAATACCTGTTTCGGTCGTGGATCCGTTCTTAACGGCGGCGATGGCGAATCGATACTCCGTATTGGGCTGCAGCCCATCCCACTTGAGCGAGGTCTGCGTGTTGTCGGCAATCTTCCAGCTATTGACGACCGCATCCGCCGCATTGCTCTGCAGCATGCCCACGCCGTAGCTAAAGCCACTCTTGTTTGCGAGTACATCGTCCCAGCTAAACGTAACGCTGGTCGAATCGACGGCGTTTGCCGTAAAGCCCGTCACGGCCGGCGCGTCGGGCATCTCGACGTCCTTAACGTCATAGCCCACGATCCAGAACTGGTCGGTGTCCTTGGTGCCGAGCTTGTCGCCCGAGTCTGCCTCGAACTTGTCGACATCCACCGCGTTGACGCCCAGACGCCACACAAAACCGTACTTGCCCTGCGCGGCCTCGGGCAGGTTGTCGACGGTGCCGCCGTATTCGGTCGATTCACTCGAGGAGTTACCCGTAGTAAAGCCGGCGTTGGCACCAAAGCACAGGCCGCCAAACAACTCGTGCTTTGCGAGCTTCGCGCCCATGACAACGCTGCCGTTCAGCGTCAAGCCGAGCTCGAGCTCCTGCTCCTTGCCCTCCTCGACTTCGATGGTCTGCTCAATGCTCGCCCCCGACTGCGCGGCGGCGCCGTTAAACCCATCGTGCGTGTAGGCGCGCGTTACGCCAGGCTTGCCCAGGCCAAAGGAATCCCCAACGGGAGTCTCGCCGTTGAGCGTCGTTTGATAGGTTCCGGGTTCTCCCGACCGGTTGGTCAAAAAGTAGCTGAGCGGCGTCATATTGTGCTGTTTGGCAATGCGGTCATAGGCCTCGACATTAACGACCGAGGTCTGCGCGCCGAGCGACACGGGCGCCGCCATCACGCCCTTGCCACCAGTTTCCTCATTTTCGATCTCATACTCGTAATAGACCATCGGAATCGTGTAGAGCACGGCCTTGTCACCCTCGCCGGCATGCGACTCATAGCTTACGCTTGCGCTGACCGTGCGCTCGCTCCGGTAGTCATAGCATCCCTCGGCGGCAAAATCGACTGAAGCATTCATCGCGACCAGGGGCGGACCGGTCTGCACCTCGACGGCAACGCCCAACTCGGCGCCAATGGTATAGCCCTGGGATGTCCCCGTGCCCTTTTCCTCTCCGTATGACGTGCCGCCCAACACCAGATAGCCGTATGCCTGCTCCAGATCCTCAACATAGGGCGCATCCTGCAGCACGGCAAGCACGCGCGGGTTGGTATAGACCTTGTAGCGGTCCTTGTACGTGATCTTGACGCTGTCGTTGTCGACATCGGGCAGCGCAAGCGAGATAAATGTGCCGTAGGTAGTGCCGCGACGGTTGCTCTCGCTAATCACCTGCTCCTCGCCGCGGCGCACCTTTCCGTTCTCGTCGAGCGAAAAATGCGAGGCGGTCATCCAATAGTAGTCATCGTTCTTGCGCAGGTCCACGTCGCGGTGCTTGCCCACCACGGCGATAAAGCTCTCGTTATAGCGGTCCGAACCCGAGACGCTGCCCGCCTTGACGTCGCTGATCCACACCTGCTCTATACCCTTGTGGTCATGCTTGTTGCTGCTGTTGTATTGCTGACCGCTCATGCTCATGGTTCCGACCATGGACCCCAAGCCCTGAGCCCCGCTCTGTGCCGTGTTGCAGGCAAAGTCGCGGAACACATCGCCGCCCACGAGCACCTCGTCGACCGCCAGCTGCTCGGACAGGCCGTCAAGGTTGGCAGTGGCAAGGGCAATAGGCGCCAAGGTGCACGGATAGCGCTTATCCTGAGCGCTATCCTTCCATGCGCTGTTGGGCACATGCATCAGCCCATAGGAGGCGAGGAGCCCGTCTCTGTATTCCTTACAATCGGAAAGCTTGAACTCGCCAGACTCCGAGTCAAAATACGCGTAGCGGTACAGCGCGCCGTACAGCCCCTTGCTGCCGTCAGAAGCGCCGTAATCAAAAGCGCTGCGTTGCCAGTCATAGCCCGCAAGAATAAGGCCCGTGACGGTTTCACCCGTCTTCTTTCCTTCTTCATCGTAGGCGGCAAACGTGCCGAACGTCGCATTCGCAGCGACCATGGTCTTGCCGTTCGCGGAGAGGGAGATTGCGCCCGCGTCGCCCAGAGCATCGACATGGACGAGCGCACCCTTGGATGCATCCCACGAAAACAGCTCGCAATGCGTCGACTTATCAATATTCTTCTTGCCGTAGGGTGCCGAGACCACGATGGCGAGGTCATCGCAAAAATCGCGATCGAGGTCGCCGGCCGCTAGCGAAACGACAGGAGCTGACTGAAGCTGCGTCCAGGAGTCGTTCCCGCCCTTGTTGTGCGTGGTGTAGTCCGCGGCGTTACCGGCATCGATCTTGACGACGCTTTGCTTCCAGTTGCCGCCCTCCAAGTCATACATGTCGACTACAGCCTTGCGCACGCCGTTCTCGTCGACATAGCAGCCCGCGTAGACAAAAAGCTCGTCGACGCCGTCGCCATCGACATCGCCCGCCTCGACATCAAAGACGGCGTCGTGCTCTTGCAGGTAACCGGCATCCAGGTACTTAAAACGGCCTTCGTACATCATATTAGTGTTGACCGTCACCGGCAGGTGTGTGTCGAGAGTGCGCGTACGCCCGTTGCTAAACGAGTAGAGGACCAGCTCAACCTTTCCGGCGTATGACTTGCCGTCAATCGTCGTGGAGGAACTGTCGCCGTAGGCACGGAGCTCGGCAACGCGGCTCTTTTTGCCCGTGCTGGCGTCGCTGCAGAACTCAACACTCGTGGCGTGAATGCCCGAGAAACCGTTGTTGTCGTTGGCGAGTACTGTTGAGGACTCATTGTTGCTTAGGTACGACCAGGTGCCGCCACCGTAGTCGCTATGCTTGTAGAGATCGCTGTTCGTATCGAAGTTGTTGACGTTTTGCCAGAACTTTGCGGCGCCCCACACACTTCCATAGCCATCGGTGAGTTTGCTGCTGCCGCCAATGTCACCGCGCTCGACGTTCTCGAGCTTGTCGCGCAGAGCGTAGCGATTGCCATGGCTACCGTTAGCTGCCATATAGACCTCGCTGCGCGTGGCAAACGTCGTGGGGGTATCAGTGGAATAGGGGCCAACGGTATCGGCCGGAATGTCCTCGCTCGTGCCCAGACCCAGGGCTTGATAATCCTGCTCGGTCATATCGGTGATTGCGGGCGCGTCTGCCGCCTGGGCAACCTGGGGCGTGGCCGTGAAGCAGGCGACGCTCGTGGCGATCAACGCAGCAAGCGCCGCCGTCCCAACAAGCGGGATTTTCGACAGCCTACGGATACGGGGGTGTGGAACGTACATGAGGGACCTCGCTTTATTCGAGTGGAGTGGACTCATTTTTGCAAATGATACATCCGATGCCCGATATCACGTGTCTCATTTTCGCCAACGGCGTGTCTCATTTTTGAGAATCCGAGATGCCGCGGAAATCTTATCCCAGCTCAAAGGCCATTTCTGGGATGTATTTTCCGTCGAGTGCCTCATCGGGAAACTGCATCCCATTTCAAGCGTCGATTCTGGGACGCACTTTCCCCTTAGACCCTCAACCGGAAACCGCATCCCACTTTGAGCGCAAATTCCGGGATGCATTTTCCGCTTGAGCCTCATTGGGAAA